>CAKUNB010000001.1 GCA_934668285.1 uncultured Oscillospiraceae bacterium
GGTCGCCGATGGCGCGTGCGGGTTTGCAGGTGCGTGCTGCGCAATCCCTCAGTCGCCTTCGGCGACAGCTCCCTTTCCACAAGGGAGCCTCCGACGGGGTGCGCCGGCCAAAAGGAGTAATTTTCTTGGAACTGACGGAGTATTTTCAGCGTCTAAAGAATAAAACCGTGCTGGTCTTGGGGCTGGGCGTGAGCAATCGGCCGCTGGTGCGGCTGCTGCTGCACTACGGCATCCGCGTGATCGGCTGCGACCGGACCGTGCGGGAGAAGCTCGACCCCGAGGTGCTGGAGCTGGAGCGCATGGGCGCGGAGCTGCATCTGGGCGAGGGCTATCTGACCGGCATTGCGGGCGACGTGGCCTTCCGCACGCCCGGCCTGCACCCGCTGACGCCGGAGCTGGAGGCGCTGCGCGCCGCCGGAACGGTCATTACCAGCGAGATGGAGGCGTTTTTCACCGTCTGCCCCTGCCCGATCATCGGCGTGACCGGCTCGGACGGCAAGACGACCACCACCACGCTTATCGCCGAGATGCTGCGCCACGCGGGGCGGACCGTCTGGCTCGGCGGCAACATCGGCACGCCGCTGCTCGACAAGGCCGACCGGATGCGCCCGACGGACTGCGCGGTGCTGGAGCTTAGCTCGTTCCAGCTCATGGATTTACAGCATAGCTGTCATATCGCAGTCGTGACGAACCTCGCGCCGAACCATCTGGACATGCACCGTGACATGCAGGAATATGTGGACGCGAAGAAGAATATCTTCCTGCGCCAGAAGGCGGACGACACGCTGATCCTGAATCTCGACAACGAGATCACGGCGGGCTTTGTCCCGCTGGCAAAGGGAACGGTCAAGGGCTTTTCGCGGCGAATCGTGCCGGAAAACGGCGTATATTTCCGCGACGGCGCGATTTGGCGCGGGGAGGAGATCATCGTCCGGCAGAAGGACATTCTCATTCCGGGCCTGCATAACGTGGAAAATTACATGGCGGCGATTCTGGCCGTTGAGGGACTGGCATCGGACGACGATATCCGCTATGTTGCAAGTCATTTCGGCGGCGTGGAGCACCGCATCGAGCTGGTGCGCGTCAAGGATGGCGTGAAATATTACAATGATTCCATTGCCTCTTCGCCCAGCCGGACGATCGCGGGCCTGCGCAGCTTTGACCGGAAGGTCATTCTGATCGCGGGCGGCTACGACAAGCACATTCCGTATGACGTGCTCGGGCCGGAAATCGCGGCGCACGTGCGGCTTTTGATCTGTACCGGCGCGACCGGCGGGAAAATCGCCGCCGCCGCCCGCACGCAGCCCGATGCGCCGAAGATCGTCGAAATTGACGATTTTTACGAGGCCGTGCGCTACGCCGCGAGCCGTGCCGTATCGGGCGACATTGTTTTGTTGTCTCCGGCGAGCGCGGCGTTCGATAAATTCAAGAATTTCATGGTCCGCGGCGCGGAATTCAAGAAAACGGTGATGGCGCTGTGAGCGGGCAGGGCAGAGGCTGCGCCGCCGTGGTCGTCGCGGCGGGAACGGCCAGCCGGATGCGCGGAATCGACAAAATGTTGGCCCCGCTGGCCGGGCAGCCCGTGCTGCTGCGGACGGTGCGCGCACTGGCGGAAAGCCGCCGCATCGGCCAGATTATTATCGTTACACGCGACGATTTGCTGGAGCAGGTGCGCACGCTGTGCGGCGAAGAACCCAAGGTTTGCGCCGTCGTTTCCGGCGGGGCGACCCGCGCGGAGAGCGTGCTGAACGGGCTGCGCTGTGTCGAAGCACCGTTTGTTGCAATACATGACGGTGCGCGCCCGCTCGTCACGCCGGAGATCATCGACGCGGCGATTGCCGCCGCCGAGGAGACCGGCGCCGCCGCGCCCGCCGTCGCGGTGCACGACACGATCAAAATCGCCAAAAACGGGCGGGTCTGCGCCACGCCCGACCGCGCGGCGCTTTTCGCCGTGCAGACCCCGCAGGTGTTCGACACCGCGCGCATTACCGCCGCGCTGACGGAAGCGCTGACAAAAAATCTGCCCCTGACGGACGACTGCTCGGCGGCGGAGGCGGCGGGGCTGCCCGTCGCGCTGACTGCCGGAAGCGAAGAAAATATCAAAATCACCACGCCGATCGACCTGACGCTGGCGGAGGCGATCTTGCAGCGGAGGGAAGCAACATGAGAATCGGCCACGGCTACGACGTGCATCGACTTGTTACGGGTCGAAAATTGATCTTGGGCGGCGTGGAGATCCCCTACGCGCTCGGCCTCGACGGCCACAGCGACGCCGACGTGCTGGTGCATGCGGTGATGGACGCGCTGCTCGGCGCGGCTGCGCTGCGGGATATCGGCATGCTGTTTCCGGACAGCGATCCGGCCTACGCGGGCATTTCGAGCCTGACGCTGCTGGCCGAGGTGCTGCGCCGCATCGCGGAAAAGGGCCTGCGCGTCGGCAACGTCGACGTGACGGTGCTGGCCCAGCGGCCAAGGCTGCGCGACTATATTCCGACGATGACGCAGACACTCGCCGCCGCCATGGACGTGCCGCTCGACCGCGTGAACATCAAGGCCACGACCGAGGAAGGCCTCGGCTTCACCGGCCGCAGCGAAGGCATCGCCTGCCACGCCGTGTGTCTGCTGGAAGAAGCGTAATACATAAGCCAATTTCCCAGCCCGCCACCCAAAAAAGGGCAAATTTCCAACCCCGCCCTACGAACAGAACGGATGGTGTCAACGCAGCACCAAAAAGGAGGATGCGCCATGTTTCATAAGGAGAAAACGCCGTTTTCGGCGGAACAGGTACAGCCCAAATGGGAGGAGCTGATTCGGCTCGAGCGGCGGCTGCGCCGTAACGCGCTGCTCTGCCGGATCTTGCAGCCGGTGGGGACGGTGCTCTTTTCGCTGAATCTGCTGATTGCGGCGCTGAATTTCGTCTGGTGCGTCGGCGGCGAGACGCTGATGCAGTTTTTCCGGACGGTGCCGCTGTTCGTCAGCCTGACCGAGGGTCTGCCGCATGAAACCGTCGGCAGCTGCATCGGCTTTCTGCTCTGGTTCGGCTTTTTGATTCCCGCGGCCGTCTGCGGCGCGATCACGGGCGTGGTCTGGTTTCTTGACCGCCGCAAGCCGCAGGAGGAGCGCCCGCTCGTCGGCAGCCCCGTGCAGCAGGCGCGTGCGCTGGCCAACGAGGGCGAGACGGTCTACATGCTGCGCCGGAACATGCCGCGCTGGTCGGTGTTCTTCGAGGCGGGCGTCGTGACGGCGCTGATGGCGCTGCCGGTGCTGCTGCGGCTGATTGAGATTGCCAAAGGCTCTGAGCCGTCCGTCCTACAGCTCACCGTGGGCATCTGCCTGCTGCTGGTGTGCCTGTTTGTGCTGTATTGGGTGTTTGCGGGCCTGCTGGAATGCTTCTCGCTGCTGCTTTCGCTGTACTATCTTTCGCCCGGCGAGTGGACGCTCTACGACCAGCACCGCCGCCTCGACGAGTACTGGGAAAGCGTCGACCCTGCGGAATTTGCCCGCCGCCAGCGCGCCGCCGAGGAAAGGAAGAGCCGCCGATGAAAACGCTGCTGCACATCTGCTGCGCGCCGTGCGCCAACCAGTGCATCGACGTGCTGCGCGGCGACGGTATCGAGCTGACGGGCTTCTGGTTTAACCCGAACATCCATCCCTTTACGGAATACCGCAGCCGCCGCAACTGCCTGCGCGAGTACGCGCAGACGATCGGGCTGCCGCTGCTCGAGCGTGATCAGTACGCGCTGCGGCCCTTTATCCGCGAGGTCGCGTCAGATATTGCAAATCGCTGCGCAAAATGCTATGAAATGCGCCTGTTTGAAACGGCGCGGACGGCGGCGGAGGGCGGCTTTGACAGCTTTACCTCGTCGCTGTTCATCAGCCCCTATCAGCAGCACGAGCTGATGCGCGAGGTCGCCGAGCGTGCGGCGGCGGAGTACGGCGTGCAGTTTCTGTACCGTGATTTCCGCCCCTATTTCCGCGCCGGTCAGGAGCGCGCCCGTGCGCTGGGCTTCTACATGCAAAAATACTGCGGCTGCATCTTCTCCGAGGAGGAGCGCTACCTGAAGGAAAGCAAACGCATTCCGTGAGCCGCACAAAAAACCACATCGGGCCACCCGAAAAGGGAAAGCCCGATGTGGTTTTTTGCCGTATACAGAGAACGGCCTGCTTATTTTTCCAGGTACCGCATCAGGATTGCGGCGATCTGGACGCGGGTGGCGTTGTCTTGGGGCAGAAGCTTGCCGTCCGAGCCGTTGAGGATGCCCTCGGCGACGGCCCAGCACATGGCGTCATACGCATAGGCGCTGACCTCGCGCGCGTCGGGGAAAGCGGCGAGCGTCTGGCTGGTGCGCGCGGCCTTGCTGTAGCGGTAGAGGATGGCCGCGATCTGCTCGCGGGTGATCGGTGTGTCCGGCTCAAAGGTCGTGTGGCTCGTGCCGTTGACGATGCCGTTGTCGCTTGCCCAGACGACGGCGTCGGTGTACCACTCGTTTGCCGGAACGTCGGTGAAGCGGTTGGTCTTGCCGGAAATGTCAGGCGTTTTTTCCGCGCGGTAGAGGATCGTCACGAACATAGCGCGGGTCAGCTCGCCCTCAGGGTCGAACTCGCGCTTGGAAACGCCGTTCATCAGACCGTTTTCCAGCACATAGCTGACCGCGTCGGTGTACCAGTCGGAGATCGGAAGGTCGGAGAAATCGGTGTATTTCGGGGTGTTGACGGGCTTGGCGTTCGGGTCCTTCGCGCCGCAGCGGGTGCACACGCCGTTCTGATACGCGTGGCCGAGTGCGGGCGTCGCCGTGCTGCTCAGCTCTCTGCCGCAGTCCTTGCAGACCACGCGGTCGGCGCCGCCGGTGGTGCAGGCGGCCTCCTGCAGCTGATGCTCGGTGTTTTCGTGCTTGCAGTCGGGCTTGTAGTTCGGGTCAGGCTCGTTGCAGCGGGTGCACTTGCCGTTCTGGAAGTCGTGCCCCAACGCAGTCTTTACCTTCTCCTCAATGGTCTTGCCGCAATCAACGCAGACCGTGCGGACATAGCCGTCAGCAGTGCAGGTTGCAGGCTGCTCCTCGGTTTTCGTGTTCGTATGCTTGCAGGCGGGCGTACTGCCGCCCTCCTTGGCCTTGCCGGAGGGGGTGGCCATGTCATTCGGGACTTCCTGCCCGAACAGCAGCCAAGAGTACTCCGGATAGTCGATAAAGACGTTGCGGTTGCCCTGAATATTCTGGACTTCGTCGTTACGTTTCATTTCCCACGTGTCCACGGGGTCCAGCTCGCACCACTCCAGCAGCGTGTCGAGGCTTTCGATGACCTTGAGACCGTTATTCTTATCATCGCGGGGGCCGACCACGGGATTCGGCGTGTTCATAAAGAGATTCGGCTCGCCCCAGCGGACATAGACGTAGAGCAGGATTCTTGCAACGTCGCCCTTCACATAGTCGTTGACCTCGACAAGATCGTTGGCGGGGGAATAATACAGAACATTTTTTCCGTTATATTGGTAGGTTTTGTATCCGCTGATCACACCCTTGACGTTGCCCATGGTGTAGTTGCTGCGCGTGGAGTTTACGTCCTCGTCGGTCGGGCGCAGATGGTGCAGGTCGGAGCCACCGTTGGATTCCTTGAACGAGGCACGGCTCTTCGGCCAGACGTGCTCGCGGTTATAGCTCGAGCTGACCACGTCGCTGTAGAAAAGAAGGTTGCCGTCAGTCGTCGGCCAGTGCTTGGTCAGCGAAGAATAGGAAACCCTGTTTGTCATGGTGGTGGACATCAGGGTTTGCAGCCGCTTGTACATTGCGGAATTGACCGCCGTCAGACAGTCCTCCGTGCCGCCCTGCAGCTTGGACACGACGTCGTAGGTATAGTCGCCGGTATAATATGCCTTGGCCTGACTGCTGAGGCTGCCGCAGACCGTGCCGCGCTCGAGGGTGTTCTTCGCGGAAACGGAGGCGGCGAACAGCGCGGTGAGTATGCACAGAATCAGCAGGAAGGAAAGCGCTCTCTGGCTGAAATGCTTCATGATGCAAATCTCCTTTTGAAAGTGGTGTATCAATAATCATATCACAAAATCCGCAAAACGGATATAGGAAAAACTACCGAATTCCGCCCTCGAAACTTGTTGCTTTCGCTGAAAATCCGCCCTCCCCGCGCCAACACCACAGCCCACGCCGCCCCCCCTTGTCATTGCGAGGCGCGAAGCGCCGCGGCAATCCGCATCCCCATCCCCCCCGCCGCAGCGGGTTTTTAATCTGTGCCGAAGGCACACCACAATTCCGCATTCCGCATGATTCGATGGTGCCTGCACCGGCGGGCTGAGGGCAGCCCACCCTACGGACGGATTGCGATGCTGCCTGCGGCGCGCAAAACGGGACGGCTGCTGCCGTCCCGTTTGGTTGATTATTCGTTTTCCAGCGCGGCGATTTTGTCGATGCGGCGCTTGTGGCGGCCGCCTTCGAAGGCGGTGTCGAGCCAGACGTCGACGATCTCGAGCGCCAGCTTTTCGCCCACGACGCCCTGACCGAGCGCCATCATGTTCGAGTCGTTGTGCTGGCGGGTCAGGCGCGCGCTCATCAGGTCGGACAGCAGGGCGCAGCGGATGCCGCGAATTTTGTTGGCGGTGATGGACATTCCGATGCCGGTCGTGCAGACCAGAATGCCCCGGTCGCAGCGGCCCTCGGCCACTGCGCGGGCGGCGGGCGCGGCGAAATCGGAGTAGTCGCAGCTCTCGTGCGAGTCGGTGCCGAAGTCCTCGGTTTCGATGCCGCGCGCCTTCAGGTGCGCCGCGATGGCGAGCTTCAGCTCCAGCCCGCCGTGGTCACAGGCAAGTGCAATTTTCATGATAAGGCTCCTTTTCTTACAGAAGTAAAATGATACAGTCGGTGACGAGCAGCAATAGGACGCTTAAAATTACGAAAATCGTCTGCTCCCGCCGCGCCCACAGGCCCCAGAGCCAGCCCAGCGCCAGCGCCAGCGGCACATTCAGCAGATACCGCCCGCCGAGCAGCCAGACCGCCGCAAAGAACGGCAGCAGCACCAGCAGCGCCAGACAAACGCTCTCGCGCCGCCGGATCGCGCCGTGCAGCGCGCACAGCAGCGCCGCGCCGCCCGCCAGCGCGAGCAGTCCGTCGGTGCTGTAGGCCGGAGCGAAGGCGGGCAGCGTCCCAAGCTGGCGCAGCTTTTGCACCAGCAGCGGCGGGACAGCCCGCCAGAATTCCGCCGTGGCGATGGGAGAGAGGCCCTGCCCCGCATAGCGCTCCCGAAGCAGGCGCAGCCCGCAGAGGCCAACCGTGAGCAGGGCGCACAGCAGCGCCGTCAGCAGCAGGGAGCCGGCCGCCCGCCCAAGCGAGCGCCGCCGGAGCTGGACGTAAATCCATGCGGCGATCCAGAGCGGCGCGAGCCACAGCAGCCGCGCACAGCCGAACAGTCCCGCCGAAAAGCAGACCAGCGACAGCGTCAGCCACAGCGCGGGCAGGAAATACCGCTCGCTGCCGGTGCAGACCCACTGCCACAGAAACAGCAGCGCCCAGACCGTCACCGCCGCGCGGCCCAGCCCGTCAGCCTGCAGCAGCGTCAGCACGATTGCGGTGCAGACCGCAGCCAGCGCACTGCCGGACAGCTCCCGCACCAGCAGGTACGTTCCCGCCGCCAGCAGGGCGCACAGCGGGAGAACGCTCCGCGCGTACTGCGGCAGATAGGAAAGCGCAAGCGCCCCCGCGCCGCGGATCGAGGCGAAGGACAGCTCCGCCAGCAGCCGCCCGCCCGCAGCGAGCACCACGGCAAGCGGCAGCCAGCCGCAATCGGCGGCGCACAGCCGCGCAGCCTGCAGCGGCCGGAAGTGCGGCATCTCGATGCAGTGCATCCATTCCGTCGTGCCCCGGCGCGGCTGCCGCGCCGCAAAATAGACCGGAATACTCAGCGCCGCCAGCACCGCCACGGCGCCGAGCAGGATCAGAAGTAGTACAGGCATGGGAAAAACCGCCTTTCTCTATATTCGCCAGTCAAAGGACGTGGAACCGTCGCTTTATGTGATGCCAACATCAACCCCTGCGGGCAGTGTCAGTCGACGCCGACGGGGCGTGCGACGCGTTGGCGGGCCAGCAGCGTCAGCAGGCCGCCCACTGCCGTCAGCACGGAAAAGACCGTCAGCATGCCGACGACGCCGATGGCGTCGACGAGCGCACCGCACATGACATAGGCCAGCACGCTGCCGAGCGTGCTCGTCGCGCCGAGGTAGGTCTGGCCCTTGATGACGTTGCGCCGGTCAATGACCGTGCCGACGTAGTATACCGAGCTGACCGCCAGCAGCGCAAAGCCCAGCAGCTGCACCGTCTGCGCGACGCACAGCCCGACCTCGCCGGGCAGCACGATCGACAGCACCAGCCGCAGCAGCATAAACACGCCCGAAAGCACCAGCCACAGGTCGCAGCGCAGCTTTTTGACCATGCGCGTAAAGAGGAACATGGTCGGCAGCTCCATCAGCGCGGAGATCATCAGCGCCGTGCCCTGCAGGGTGGTCGCCGCGTCGATATCGCCGTTCGGAATTTTATTCTGCGCGACGCGGAACATGAAGTTCGACAGCGAATTGTGCCCGGCATAGAGCAGCGTGATACCGGCCAGCAGCACAAAGAACCGCCGGTTGCTGCGGAAAAAGACGCGCGCACTGTCGGGAGCCTCCTCCGGCGCGGCGGCGGCAGCGGCGGGCGCGGCCTGCGGGAACAGCAGCACCATCACCAGCGCACCGAGCGCCATCGCCGCGCCCGACAGGGGAATTGCCTGCCGTCCGAGGCTGCGGATGAGCGGCGCAACAAGCCGCGCCGCAACGGCGAAGCTGACCGAGCCGAGGCCGCGCGCCAGCCCGAAATTGATCGACCGGCCGCTGCGAATGCCCGCCATACCCAGCGCGTTGGAAAACGACGGCATGACCAGCAGCGCCGTACATGACAGCGCAAAGCACAGTACCGTCGCCACCGTTCCGAGCGGCAGCAGCGTCGCCAGCGCGCACAGTGCGCTGGCGGCTGCGGCCAGCGTCAGCACGCGCCGCGTGTTTGTCCGCTCGGCATACACCGTCAGCGGCGGCTGCAGCAGGAAGGCCACGCCCGTTGCAACGCCGAGAATCAGTCCGGCGGCGGTGTCCGTCAGATGCAGCCGCTCGGTCAGATATTGATTGCCATAGGAATACATGCAGCCGAACTCCGCCCAGAGAAAAATCTGGATCAGGATGTATCGTGCGGTCAGATTTGTCTTTTTCATCTTACCCCCTCAAAATACCACGTCAGCAGAAGATCGGCGACCTCGCCGTAGGACTGAATGCCGCTTTCCACGGAAAACGCCTGCAGATAGCCGTCGTAGACCTTGTCCTGTATCTCTGAAACGGTCTCGTCCTCGACCTCGTCGTAGTGCGCCGTGGCGGCGTAGAGGTCGTTGAGCAGTAGCTCGCTGCATCCCGCGCGCACCTCCTGCGCGGCGGCGGGGTCGACCTGATACAGGGCATTGTAGCAGTAGATATAGGCCTGATAGTAGCCCGAGTAGCGGAATTCCGGCCGCTCGCTGGCGTCGCAGGCCAGAAAGGCCGCGAAATTTGCCTCATCCTCCCGTGCGAAGGCCATCCGGTGGCCGATCTCATGCGCCATCGTAAAGGGCATCGAGGCGCGGAAGGTCGTGGTGCTCACGGCGCTTTCGCCGGTCAGGCAGATGAAAACGCCCGTCGTTCCGGCCATGCCCATGAGCTTGCTCGACAGCAGCCTCTTTACGCGCACCGTCGAGCCGTCGAAGCATTCATAGGACTGCGCCAGCGTCCGGTAGCCGTCGCCCGCGTGCGCGGCCAGCGTATCGAAGTCGTACTCGACCATCACGCCGGTTTCATCGCGCTCCACGCCGGAGGCCAGCTCGTTGGCGCGGTCGCGGTAGTACGTCGCCGCCTCCTTCAGCTCGGCGGGGGTGTATTGCCGCTCAGGCAGGCCGAGGCGCTCGGCCATCGGCGGCGCGTAATAGTTCAGCCCCCAGATTGCAACGAAGGCCGCCACGAGCGTGCACACCGACAGCAGCACGCCGGTCAGCCACCGCACCATCCGCCGCCGGACAATGGCCCGAATGAGCGAAACAAGGAACCACAGCACCAGCAGCGCCAGCAGAATCTCACACAGCGCAAAGGGAACCACGGACGTAATGCCCGCCAGAATTCCAACAATCCACCGCGAAAAATCGGGATAAAACGAGAAAAACAGGGGAGTTAAGTAATTTGCCGCAAGCAGCAGCAGCGCCGTCACCACGATCAGGGTGCCCGACGAGATCAGGCGCAAAATGGTTTTTGTCATAGATATTTCGTCCTCACTAAGAGATCAGTTTCCAGAAAAGCTCCACGCCGCGCTCCAGCACGGCCTCGTCAAAGTCAAACTGCGGGCTGTGCAGCGGCGAACCGCCCGTGCCGAGCCAGAAAAACACGCCGGGCACGCGCCTTTGGTAGGCAGAAAAGTCCTCCGTGATCGCCGTCGGCTCCGCCTCGGCAATCGCGAAGCGCTCCCGCGCCCGCCTGAGCAGCGCCGCGTCGTTCGTCACCGGCGGGTAGCCCTCGCTGCAATGCACCGTGACAGCGCAGCCTGTTTCGGCGCTCACCTGTGCCGCCGTCGCCTCGATCGCCTCGCGCAGGCGGAAAAACACCCTGTCGTCGAGGCAGCGCAGCGTCCCTTCCAGCCGCGTCCGGTCGCTGACGGCGTTGCGGACCGTGCCACTTTCCATCCGGCCGAAGCGGAGGATGCAATCTTCGCCCTCGGCCAGCCGGTACAGCCGCCGCAGCAGCTCCGCTCCGGCAGCCAGCGCGTCGCGGCCCTCACGCCAGCGGGCAATGTGGACGCTCTTTCCGGTGATTTCAAGCGTCAATTCACACGACCGCGCCATCATCCCGCCCGCGCGGGAGGCGACTGCGCCCGCCGGAAGCTCCGGCCAGAGGTGGATGCCGTAAATTTCGCGCACCCGGTACGCCTCCAGCAGTCCCGTGCGGCAGATTTTTTCCGCGCCGCCGGTGGTTTCCTCAGCGGGCTGGAAGATCAGCAGCACGTTGCGCGTTAATTTTTCGGTTGCGAGCCGGTCGGCAACGGCCAGCAGCATTGCCATATGGCCGTCGTGGCCGCAGGCATGCATTTTTCCGGCATGCGCCGAGGCAAAGGGCAGCCCCGTCTGCTCGGCGATGGGCAGCGCGTCCATGTCGCTGCGCAGCGCGACGGTTTCCGCTGCGCCGAAATCAAAATAGGCGCACACTGCGTCGCCGCAGGGGGAAAACACCCGGCACGGCAGCGCTTCCAGCCGCGTCCGAAGATAGGCGGCCGTTTCCGGCAGCTGCCAATCCAGCTCCGGGATCCGATGCAGCGCCCGCCGATCGGCAGATAATGACATAGAGGAACCTCCTCGAAAGGTAATGTAAATGGATGAATGGCGGTTACGGGAAACGCCGCAGGCAGTGTCGAACATCGTTCGTAGGGCGGGCTGCCCCCAGCCCGCCGCTGCCGGCAGCTCGTTAGCGGCCTGTAGGGGGCGGCGTCCCCAACGCCCCGTGCCAGCAGTATCGGTTTAGTGAATAGTGAATATATGGTGGTAAATAATGAATAATATTACTCTTAACAAAGCCTTGAACGTATGATCTTGTGATATACTCAACCTCGGAGTTGGTGCTCCTACTGCATTTTCGGGATGGGCCGTGTGCGCCGAGGTTCGTTCATCGGCGGTTTGCAGAGGGGTGCCAACTCTCTTTTTATAATTCTGCGCTCCGCTGCGATAGCATCACTGTTATAATAGTATACCGCATTCGGCGGCGATTTGCAAGGCTTGCTTTTTTGCTGCGGTGGGTGGAAATCCGGCGGGAAATGCGGTATAATGGTCGCAGAAAAACGAAGGGTGGGAAAATCGTGCGGCGGGAACGGTTATTTTTGTCCTGTATGGATGCGGAAGCGCCGGAGCTGGCGCGGCGTGAGGGGCTTGGGCTGGAGCTGACGGCCTTTGCCTACGCGCCGAATCTGGAGGATGCGGCGCAGCTTGCCGCCGCTGAGGCGCAGTGCGCCGGTATCGCGCGGCGGTGGCTGCACGCGCCGTTTGCCGAGCTGGCTCCCTGCGCGGTCGACCCGCTGGTGCGTGATATCGCCAAGCGCCGCTTCCGGCAGACGCTTGCCGTTGCCGCCCGCCTCGGCATCGACTGCATCGTCGTCCACGCGGGCTACCAGCCGTACGTCTATTTTCCGGAATGGTTCGTCGAGCAAAGCGTCATTTTCTGGCGCGAATTCCTGCGTGACCTGCCGGAAACGGTGTGTCTTGCGCTGGAAAACGTGATGGAGCCGTCGCCGGAACTGCTGGTGCAGATCGTCCGGCAGGTGGACGACCCGCGCCTTTGCCTCTGCCTCGACGTGGGGCATGCAAATTCGGAGGTCAGCCGAACGCCGCCGCTGGAATGGCTCGAGCCGATGGCCCCATGGCTGCGGCATTTCCACTTACATAACAATTTCGGCGCTTGGGATCTGCATAACCCGCTTGGCGAGGGGACGATCCCGATGGCGCGGCTGCTGGAAACGGCGCAGCGCCTGTGTCCGGTCGCGAGCTTCACGCTGGAAACGCAGTCCTGCGCGGCCTCGCTCGCGTGGCTGAGGGAAAACGGAGAATTAACATGACAGAATCTGAACTGGCCGCCCTGCTGCGGCAGATTGCGCCGCCGGATGCGGCGGCAATGGATCGCGCCCGCCGCCGTCAGGCGGAGCTGGCCAAGCCGCCCGGCAGCCTCGGCAAGCTGGAGGACTACGCCGTCCGGCTGGCCGGCATCACGGGCAAGGACCGCCCGACGATGGAAAAATGCAGAATTTTGGTGTTCGCGGCGGATAACGGCGTGGTGGCCGAGGGCGTTTCGTCCGCGCCGCCGTCGGTCACGCTGGCGCAGGCGATCAATATGACGCGTCATATTACCGGAATGTCTGCGATGGCGCAGCATTTCGGCGATGAAATTCGCGTGACGGATGTCGGCATCGACACCGACCGGCACTTTCCCGGCATTCTCGACCGAAAAATCCGCCGCGCGACCGGCAACATCGCCCGCGAACCCGCCATGACGCGGCAGCAGGCGCTCGACGCAATCGCTGTTGGCATTGAACTGGCGCGGGAAGCGGCGGAGGACGGCGTGACCGCCGCCGGCGTCGGCGAGATGGGCATTGGCAATACCACGACCTCGGCGGCGGTGCTGGCCGCCCTGACCGGCAGCACGGTCGAGGCGGTAACGGGCCGCGGCGGCGGGCTGACGGACACGGGCTTTGCGCGGAAAAAGGCCGTCCTGCGGCAGGCGCTGGCGCTGCACCGGCCCGACCCGTCGGATCCCGTCGGCGTGCTGGCGGCGGTCGGCGGGCTGGATCTTGCGGCGATGACCGGCGCGTTTCTCGGCGGCGCGGCGGCGCGTCTTCCGGCGGCCGTGGATGGTTATATTTCAATTGTGGCCGCGTTATGCGCCGTGCGGCTGTGTCCGGCGGCGCGGGAGTACCTGTTTTTATCCCACGCGTCGTTCGAGCCGGGCTACCGGCTGGCGGCGGCGGAGCTGGGGCTGGAGCCGAGCCTGCTGCTGGGGATGCGCCTCGGCGAGGGGAGCGGCTGTCCGGTGTTTTTCCGCGTGCTGGAGGCCGCCTGTGCCGCAATGAACGGCATGGCGACCTTCGCCGAAGCGGAAATTCAGGACGATTATCTTGCCCCCATCCGCGCGGGGGACAGCTTTATGGTGGAAAAATCATGAGAATTTTACTCGTCGGCGGCAGCAAGAGCGGCAAGAGCATGACCGCCCAGCGCCTGACACGCACGTTGAAGGGCAATGTGCCGCCCTATTACTGGGCAACGATGGAGCCGACGGACGGCGAAGACCTCCTGCGCATCGAGCGCCACCGCGCCGAGCGTGCGGGCTGGGGCTTTCGGACGGTCGAGCGCGGCCGCGATCTGACGGCCATTCTGCCGCAGCTCGACGCGAACACGGCAGTGTTATTTGACAGCGTAACGGCCTGCCTTGCGGCGGAGATGTTCCCGCCGGACGGCGCGCCGGATGCGGACGCGGCGGCGCGGGTCGCGTGGGAGCTTTTGACCGTGAGCGAGCATTTTGCGCACTTCGTCTGCGTCTGTGACGCGGTCTGGTTCGACGGCGCAGTCTACGACGACTGGACCGAGCGCTACCGTCGCGGTCTTGCGGAGATTTGCCGCGCGCTGGCTGCGCAATTTGACGTGGTAGCAGAAGTCACGGCGGAGCTGCCTGTGATATGGAAAGGAAAGCAAATTTATGAGACGTTTATTTGACGGCCTCGGCATGGCGTGGGGAATGTTTCTGGCCATTCCCTGCCCTCTGCGCCGATGGAACGAGGAGGCGCGGGAGCAGATGCTGCTGTGGCTGCCCGGCGTGGGTCTGACCGTCGGCGGCATCTGGGTCGGGCTGTTTTTCCTGCTGAGAAATGCAGCCGCGCCGCTGCGGGCGCTGCTGATGGCGGCGGCTCCGTGGCTTGTTACGGGTTTTCTTCACCTTGACGGATATATGGACGTGTGCGACGCGGTGCTCTCACGGCGGGAGCTTGCCGTGCGGCAAAAAATCCTGAAGGATTCCCACTGCGGCGCGTTCGCCGTCATCGGCATGGTGCTGCTGGCGCTGACGCAGTGGAGCCTGTTTTTCGCTGCCGGCGGCGGGCGCTGGGAGGGGCTTCTGTGCATCCCAGCCGCCACCCGCGCCTGCGCGGCGCTGGCCGTGCGGCTGCTGCGGCCGATGGGGACAAGTCAGTATGCTTCGCTAAAGGACAAAAATACCACCGTAACGGTGCTGCTCTGTGCGCTTCTGGCGCTTGGCATTGGGCTGCCGCTGGCCCTTGCGGGGACGTTTGCGCCCCTTGCGGCGGCGGCTGGCTATTGGCTCGCGGTCTGGTATGCCGGCCGGCAGCTCGGCGGAATGTCCGGCGACGTGTCGGGCTTCGCGCTCACGCTCGGCGAGCTGGCCGGAATCGCAATCTGGTGCTTGGTGAGGTGAGGACGATGCAGCTGGTACTCGGCGGGGCCTATCAGGGCAAGCTGACATGGGCCGTGAAGGAATATCACATTGCACAGGACGAGGTGCTCGACCTCGTGCTGCACGACCCTGCGCCGGGCTACCGGTGCTACACGCACCTCGAGGCGCTGACGCGGCGGGACTTGAACCCGCGTCAATGGACGGAGCTTTTCGCGTCCGCGGTCGTCATTTCGCGCGAGATCGGCGGCGGCATCGTCCCGCTCGACGCGGCGGAACGCGCGTGGCGGGAACGGCACGGCGCAATGTTACAAACACTTGCCGCGCGAGCGCAGCGGGTCACGCGCGTCTTCTGCGGCCTGACGGAGGAACTGAAATGAAGCTATACTTACTGCGCCACGGGCAGACGGAGGGCAACCAGAGAATGCTCTATTATGGGACAACCAATCTGCCCCTGCTGCCGGAAACCGAGACCGCGCTGCGCCGGAACGCCGCCCGCTATCCCAAGGTCGGGCGCTACTATGTCAGCGGCATGCTGCGCACGGTGCAGACCCTGCGGGCGATCTACGGCGACGTGCCGTACACCGTCCTGCCCGACCTGCGGGAAATCGACTTCGGAATCTTCGAAATGCACTCTTACGAGGAGTTAAAGGACACGCCTGCCTATCAGGACTGGATTCTTGACGCAGAGCACAAGCCCTGCCCCGGCGGCGAGAGCGCCATTCAGGTGCAGGAGCGCAGCGTCCGCGTGATCGACCGGCTGCTGGCAAAGGACGAGGACGCGCTGTGCATTTCGCACGGCGGCACCATCGGCGCGATCATGCTGTACTATTTCGGCGGCATCCGCTTTGACTATATGGTGCAGCCGGGGCAGGGCGTCTGCCTCGAGGCGCACGGCGGCAAGCCGGAGCGCTGGTACCGCATTCCGGAGGAAACAAAATGAACGAGCAAACGATGATCGATCTCGCCGTGTCGGAGGGCTTTGCCGCCGCGGCGATTGTGGACACGGACCAAATCGTGTTCGACCCGATGTTCCGCCCGTACTGCGAGGAAAACCTCTGCGGCCAGTACGGCGCGAACTATTCCTGCCCGCCCGACTGCGGCTCGCCGGAGGCGATGAAGCAGCGAATTCTGGCACATAAAAAGGCACTCGTGCTGCAAACGATCTGGCAGGTGCAGGACTATTCTGACGCACCGGCCATCAAGAAAGCGAAAAAATCGCATAACACGGCGGAGCTGCGCCTCATCCAGCGCCTGCGCGACGAGGGCTGCGGCGGCGTGATCGTCGGCGCGAGCGGCTGCTCGCTGTGCAGTCCGTGCGTCCTGCCGAAGGGCGAGCCGTGCCGCTTTCCCGATCTGCAATACTCCTGTATGTCCGCTTACTGTATCTTTGTCCGTAAACTGGCGGAGGAGTGCGGCATGGAATACGACTGCGGCGAGGGCCTCCTCGGCCTGTTCGGAATGTATGCCTTTGATTAAGAATCCTTGCATTTTCGACGGAAAAATGATATAATTATCCCTTACAGCAGCAAGATGCAGATTCCCAATCTTACGCAGGGCGGGATGGGAGCACCGCGCTGTTGCGGGCAGTACTGTTTTAGTGAATAGTGAACAGTGAATGGTGAATAGTGAATAATATTGGCTTTTTAGAAATCGGTAGACTTTTTGGGTTATCGTAACTCTTATTCCCTCTGCGCCGCAGCGGATTTTTAATCTGTGCCGCGAGGCACACCGATTATATTATTCACTATTCACTGTTCACCATTCACTATTCACTAAGCCAAAATTACCTGCACGGACGGCCGATGACCGCTCCTGCGGCATCTAACGATGCTTTATGCCCTGCAAATTGCCTTTTGATTTTTCAGAACCGGAGGATGTTCTTTTGAGTACGACCGAAACGAAAACCACCGTCATTGCGCCGGAGGAGCTGCACCGTCAGGAGACGTTTTGCGCCATGATCCGCGATTACTGGGCCGGTCAGGGCGTGACGCCCGTCGCCTGCATCGACACCTACGGCTGCCAGCAGAACGAGGCCGACTCCGAGCGCATCCGCGGGATGCTCGAGGCGTCGGGCTACGGCCTTACCGACACCGAGGAGGGCGCGGACCTCGTCGTGATGAACACCTGCGCCATCCGTGAGCACGCCGAACAGCGCGTGTTCGGCAACGTCGGCGCGCTGACGCACACGAAGCGCCGCCACCCGCGCCAGAAGATTTTCCTCTGCGGCTGCATGATGGGCCAGCCCGCCGTGTCCGACCGCATCCGCCATTCCTACCCGCACGTCGACGGCGTGTTTTCCACGCACCATCTGTGGCGCTTTCCGGAGCTTCTGTGGGGCGTGCTCTCCACCGGCAAGCGCGTTTTCGCCATTGAGGACAGTGCCGGTTCGATTGCCGAGAACATCCCTGTCAGCCGCACGAACCCGCTCAAGGCGTGGGTTTCTGTCATGTATGGATGCAATAATTTCTGTTCCTACTGCATCGTCCCCTACGTTCGCGGCCGCGAACGCTCCCGAAAGCCCGAGGATGTGCTGAAGGAATGCCGCGAGCTGGTCGAGGCGGGCTATAAGGAAATCACCTTACTTGGCCAAAACGTCAATTCTTACGGCAAGGACCTCGGCCTCGGCGTCGATTTTGCCGATCTGATGGCGCAGGTCGCGCAGCTGCCGGGCGAGTTCCGCCTGCGCTTCATGACCTCGCACCCGAAGGACGCGAGTAAGAAGCTCTTTGACACCATCGCGGCCTACCCGAAAATCTGCAAGCAGTTCCACCTGCCCTTCCAGTCCGGCAACGACCGCGTGCTCAAGGCGATGAACCGCCACTATGACACCGCACAGTACCTGTCTCTGGTCGATTACGGCCGGAGCATCATGCCCGACCTTGTCCTGACAAGCGACGTCATCGTCGGCTTCCCCGGCGAAACGGAGGAGGAATTTGAGGACACCGTTCGCCTGATCGAGCGCGTGCGGTACGACGCGTTATTCACCTTTATTTTCTCCCCGCGCGGTGGGACGCCTGCGGCGAAAATGCCCGATCCCTTCACAAAAGCCGACAAAAACCGCCGCTTTGACCGCCTTTGCGCCGTGCAAAATCAGATTTCCGAGGAAAAGCACCGCGCCTACATCGGCAAAACCGAGCGCGTCCTGATCGACGGCCGCGACGGTGACCTGCTGACCGCCCGCACCGACGGCGGCCGCCTCGTCCGCCTGTCCGGCGACGACAGCCTCATCGGCCAATTCCGCGACGCCCGCATCACCGGCTGCACCACCTGGAGCCTCACCGGCGAATTGATTTGATCCCAAGCCACAAATTCTGTATAGGGCGCGATACCCACGCCGCGCCTGCCCCAAGGAAAGAAACTACACGATCGGAGGACATATCCATGGCCGAGCTGACCCCCATGATGCGGCAATATCTGGAAATCAAGGAGCAGCATCAGGACTGCATTCTCTTTTTCCGCCTCGGCGACTTCTACGAGATGTTCTCCGACGACGCGCGTCTGGCCTCCAAGGAGCTGGACCTGACCCTCACGACCCGCGACCGCGGCAAGGACAAGGCCGACCAGACCCCCATGTGCGGCGTGCCGTACCACTCCGCCGAAAGCTACATCGCCCGCCTCATCGCGAAGGGGTATAAGGTTGCAATCTGCGAGCAGATGGAGGACCCCGCGCTGGCTAAGGGCCTCGTCAAGCGCGACATCACCCGCATCGTCACGCCCGGCACGGTGCTCGAAAGCTCCATGCTCGACGAAAGCCGCAACAATTACTTCGCCTGCGTCTTCGGTGAGGAGGGCTGTTACGGCGTGAGCTTCTGCGACATCTCGACGGGCGCTTTTTACGCGACCTATTGCGACGGGCCGCAGGCAATCGACCGCGTGATCTCCGAGCTGGGCCGCTTCGCTCCGGCGGAGGTGCTGCGCGGCGGCGAGGCATTGCAAAGCGCCGAGCTGAACGACGCGTTACAAAACCGGTTGAACTGCTGCGCCGACGCGGGAGCAACGGTTTTGTTTGATGAAGCGACAACCCGGGAAACGACGGAGCAACAGTTCGGCAAATCCGTCGCCGACCTCGGCCTTGGCGAAAAATCCGTCCTCTGGCGCAGCGCGGGCGCACTGCTGCGGACGCTCCGCGAGCTGCAAAAGGTCAGCCTGACCCATGTCCGGACGCTGGAATTCTACGTCAGCGGGCGTTTTCTGGAGCTGGATCTGACCGCGCGCCGTAACTTAGAACTGACTGAAACGTTACGAAGCGGCGAAAAGCGCGGCAGCCTCCTCTGGGTGCTCGATAAGACCAAGACCGCGATGGGCAGCCGGATGCTGCGCAGCTGGCTGGAAAAGCCGCTGCTCAGCCCGAACCGCATCACCCAGCGGCTGAACGCTGTGGAGGAGCTGGCCGGTGCGACCCTTCCGCGCGGCGAGCTGCGGGAGCTGCTGACCAGCGTGACCGATTTGGAGCGCTCGACGGCCCGTATCGTCACCGGCGCGGCCAACGCCCGCGATATTTTGGCCCTCGGGAGCGGCTGTGCGCCGCTGCCTGCAATCAAAGCCGCTCTGTCACAGTTCAAATCGCCGCTTTTGACCGTCCTATACGACGAGCTTGACGAGCTTGCCGACCTGACGGCGCTGGCCGCCGCTGCAATCGTCGACGAGCCGCCCTTTACCGTCCGCGAGGGCGGCATGATCCGCGCGGGCTACAGCGAGGAGCTGGACCGCTTGCGCGACATCGTTTCCGGCGGCAAGGGGACGCTGGCCCGCATCGAGGCTGAGGAAAAGGAAAAAACCGGCATCAAAAACCTGCGCGTGGGCTATAACCGCGTGTTCGGTTACTATATCGAGGTTGCAAAGGGACAGGTCAATCTTGTTCCGGAAACTTATATTCGTAAGCAGACACTGACAAACGGCGAACGCTACATCACGCCGGAGCTGAAGGAGCTGGAAAGCACCATTCTCACCGCCCGTGACCGCATTACCGCGCTGGAATATGAGCTGTTTTCTGCCGTGCGCGACCAATTCGCCGCGCAGGCCGCGCGCATCCAGCGGACGGCGCAGGCTGTCGCGTGTACGGACGTACTGGCCTGCTTTGCAGAATTAGCTGTTAAAAATCATTATTGCAAGCCCGAGGTCGACCTCTCCGGCGAGCTGGACATCCGCGACGGCCGCCACCCCGTGGTCGAGCAGGTGCTGAAGAACGCCCTGTTCGTCCCGAACGATACGCATCTCGACGTCGAGGCCAACCGCTGCGCGATCATCACCGGCCCAAATATGGCAGGTAAATCGACTTATATGCGCCAAGTCGCGCTCATCGTCCTGATGGCGCAGATCGGCTGCTTTGTCCCCGCGCGTTCGGCGCGCATCGGCATTGTGGACCGCATCTTTACCCGTATCGGCGCGTCGGACGACCTCTCCTCGGGAAAATCGACCTTTATGGTTGAAATGTCAGAGGTCGCAGAGATTCTAACACACGCGACAGAGCGCAGCCTCCTGATCCTCGACGAGATCGGCCGCGGCACGTCCACGTTCGACGGCATGGCCATCGCGCGGGCAGTGCTGGAATACGCGGCGGACAAGAAGCGCCTCGGCGCGAAAACGCTCTTTGCCACGCACTACCACGAGCTGACCGATATTGAGCGGGAGCTGCCGGGCGTGCGGAACTATAACATTGCAGTCAAGAAGCGCGGCGCAGACATCGTCTTCCTGCGCAAGATCGTCCCCGGAGCGGCGGACGACTCCTACGGCGTGGAGGTTGCGAAGCTGGCGGGCCTGCCTGAGCGCGTCATCCGCCGTGCCCGCGAGCTGCTGCACGACTTGGAGAACGGCGCTCCCGTCCGCACCGTCACCGTCGCCGCCGACGACCAGGTGTCCATCCTCTCCATGGAAAATGACGCCTTACGCAAAAAGCTCGAATCCCTCAGCGTAGAAACCATGACCCCCATCGAAGCCATGAACGCTCTGTTCGAACTGAAAAAGATGATTTAAGACGGCACTGCGGTGCAGAAGCATGAAATAAATTATGTAAACCAATCGAGGTGGAGAAAATGCCGAAAATTCAGTGTCTTTCGCCGCAGCTGGCGGATATGATCGCGGCGGGCGAGGTCGTGGAGCGGCCCGCGAGTGCCGCGAAGGAGCTGGTGGAGAACGCCATCGACGCCGGGGCAAAGAACGTCACCGTTGAGATAGAAAACGGCGGAATGACCTTTTTACGTGTCACCGACGACGGCTGCGGCATGGAGCCGCAGGACGCGGAAACGGCGTTTTTGCGTCACGCGACGAGCAAGCTCCGCCACCCGGAGGACCTGGAAGCGATTCACACGCTCGGCTTCCGCGGCGAGGCGCTGGCGGCCATCAGCGCCGTCTCGCGCATCGACCTTTTGACCAAAACCGCCGATGCCGCCTTCGGCACGAGCCTGCATCTCGAGGCCGGAACGGTCACCGAGCGCGGCGAGGCGGGCTGTCCGGACGGCACGACGATCATCGTCCGTGACCTGTTCTTCAACACGCCCGCACGGCTGAAATTTATGAAACGTGACGCGGTGGAGGCCTCGGCCCTCCTGTCTGCGGTGCAGCGGCTGGCGCTGGCGCATCCGGAGGTGTCCCTCCGCCTGCTGCGCGACAGCGAGGAGCAGCTCTCCACGCCCGGCGACGGCGACCTGCTCAGCGCGATCAGCGCCGTCCTCGGCCGTCAGGCGACCAAGGAGCTGACGCCGGTCACCAGCCATTGGGACCGCTATGAGCTGACCGGTTATGTGTCGCGCCCGAACGCAACGCGCGGCACGCGCGCCAACCAGCTTTTCTTCGTCAACGGGCGGCATATTCGCTCGAAAACCATGACCGCCGCGCTCGAGGAGGCCTACCGCAACCGCCTGATGGCCGGGCGCTTTCCGTACTGCGTGCTGTGCCTGACGATGCCGGAGCATCTGGTGGACGTGAACGTCCATCCGGCGAAGGTCGAGGTCAAATTCCTCAACGAGCGCGACGTGTTTGAGTGCCTGCGCTACGGCGTGCAGGGCGCGCTCGACCGCGCCGATGGGTGGGTGCAGATGACCCTGCCGCACCAGAAGGACGAGCCGGTAAAATCACCTGTTACGGAACTGAAGACCGCCTCGCCGCGTCCGGTGCAGCAGGCGGCGCAGCCGTTTTTCCGCACGATGAGCGCCGAGGAGTACCGCGCCGCCGCAAAGACGCTGGCCGAGGCCCCGCGCGTGCAGCCGTCGGAGGCCGTTCTCCGCTCCGTCGAGCCGCCAAAAAAGCCCGCGTCTGCGCCCCTTCCGACCCGCCCCGCGCCCGAACCGGTCAAAGCCGCTGTCCCCGCGCCCCAGCCGATCAAGCCAACGCCCGCGCCGGAAAAAACGCCCGAACCGGAGCCGGCGCTCCCCGTCGGCAGCGCGCCGGACTACCGTATCGTCGGCGAGGTGCTCAACACGTATATCATCGTCGAGCAGGGCCGTGAGGTGCTGCTCATCGACAAGCACGCCGCGCACGAGCGGATCCTCTTTGAAAAGCTCCGCGCCTCGCAGGAGCCGATTTTGTCGCAGTTCCTGCTGGAACCGATATTATGTAAACCCGAACGCGAAGAAGCTGCAATTTTACTGGAAAACGAGGCCCTTCTGGTCCACTGTGGCTACGCCGTCTCCGACTACGGCGACGGGACGCTGGCGATTTCCCAGCTCCCCGCCGAGCTGGCCCCCGCCGATGCTGCCGCGACGCTCACCGCGCTGGCGGGCGACCTGCTCAACGGCAAGCGCTCCGACCCGACGGCACTGCGCGACAGCATGCTGCACACCATCGCCTGCAAGGCCGCGATCAAGGGCGGCTGGCACACGGACGAAAAGGAACGTGCGGCGCTGGTGCGGCAGGTGCTCAGCCGGAATGACCTGAAATATTGCCCGCATGGCCGCCCGATCTGCGTTGTCATGACCGCCGGACAGCTCGAACGGCAATTTAAGAGGTCGTAGTATGGATCGGATGCTCTGTATCGTCGGCCCGACGGCCACCGGCAAGACCCGCCTCTCCGTCGCGCTGGCGCAGGCCCTCGACGGCGAGGTCGTGTCCTTCGACTCCATGCAGGTCTACCGCGGCATGACCATCGGAACGGCCGCGCCCACGCCGGAGGAAATGGCGGGTGTGCCGCATCACATGATCGGCGTGGTCGACCCGCGCGAGAATTTCTCCGTCAGCCGCTATTGCGAAATGGCCGACCCAATCGTACAAGACATTTTACAGCGCGGGAAGACCGCCATCCTCGTCGGCGGCACGGGGCTGTATATCGACGCGCTGATTGCCGGACGCGAATTTGCGCCGCCGCCGCAGGACGGCCTCCGCGCCGCCTTGGAGCGCGAGGCGGACGAGCGCGGCATGGACGCAATGCTGGACCGCCTCCGCGCGGTCGACCCCGAAGCGGCGGCGACGCTTCACCCGTCAAACCGCAAGCGCGTCCTGCGCGCCTTGGAGGTCTACGAGCAGACCGGCCTGCCGATCTCCGAGCACAACCGCCGGACGCAGGCCCTCCCGCCAAAATACGACCCGATTTGGCTCGGCTTGGACTATGAAAACCGGCAGCTGCTCTGGCAGCGCATTGCGCAGCGCGTCGATCTCATGCTGGAGGCGGGCCTGCGCGAGGAGCTGGCGGCGCTCGTGGCCCTCGGCCTGCCGCGCGACAGCACGGCCCTGCAGGCCATCGGCTATAAGGAGCTGCTTGACGACCCCGCCACGGCGCGGGAGCAGATCATTTTCCGCTCCCGCCAGTATTCCAAGCGGCAGCGCACATGGTTCCGCCGCAATTCTGCCGTCCGCTGGCTGGCTGCCGACGGCAAAAATTTTGATGAAATTTTCTCCGCCGCCCGACAGAATCTTCCTTTTTTCGACAAAGCAGAACGCTAAAATATAAGTATCACACAGGGGACAAGTCCCCCAAAAAAGAAGAGAGGTACTTATATTATGGCAAACACAGAAAATTTGCAGGATCTGATTCTGAACGAGGTGCGCAAGGAGCACACCCCCGTCACGATGTTTCTAATGAACGGCTTTCAGATGAAGGGCATTGTCACCGGCTTTGACAACTTTATTGTCATGCTCAGCTCGGAGGGCAAGCAGCAGATGATTTACAAGCATGCGATTTCAACGCTTGTGCCGCTGCAGCCTGTCCGCATCCCGCTGTAATGGGCCTGCGGAAGCACGGGCCGCTCTTTCGCACGCTGATCTGGCTTGCGCTGGCGGCGCTGCTGTGCTGCCATGCGCTCGGCGCGCTGCTGCTCGGCGGCGCGCCGGAAACCGTGCGTGCAAGCGTCTGCAAAGTCGGAGACGGGCTGACCGTTTCCGGCTTTGTCGTTTTTTCGGAGCGGGCGGTCGGGACGGCGCAGTGCCGCCCCGCGCTGGCCACGGGAAAGCGCGTCGCCGCCGGAGCCTGCGCCGCATGGCGCTGCGAGGCCGGGCAGGAGGCGCTTTGCGCCAAAAAGCGGTGGCTTTCCGAGCGGCGCGAGGCCCTGACCGCCCCGACTGCCGGCTCGGATGCCGAGATCAAGGCGGCGCTGCACCGGCTGTCCCTCGCGCCGTCGCAGGAGGCGGCGCAGAGCCTGCAAATGCAGATCCTCCGCCGCGAGGCGGTCGCCGCTGACCCTGTCGAACTGCGGCAGGCCGTGCAGGCGCTCTACGAGCAGGAAAGGGAAGTGGAGCTGACCGCCGTGAACGCGCCGGAGAGCGGCTGCTTTGCCTATAAGCCGCCCTCAATCTGCACGCCGGAGGCGTTGCTCGGCCTCTCGCCGGGCGAGCTTGCCAGCCGCAAGCCCTCGGCCGAGGCCGCCTGCCGCCTGATTACGGGCGAGCAGTGGTATTTTGCCGCCCTGCTGCCCGAGGAGCGCGAGCTGCTGCCGGGGCAGCGGCTGACCGTCCGCTTTCCCGCGCTGACGGTCGAGATGACTGTCGAGCGCTTCTGCACGGCGCCGGAGGGGCGTCTGCTGGTGCTCTCCTGCCGCGAGAAGCTCTCCGAGGCCGCCGCGCTCTGCGCAGTGGCGGCGCGGCTGCAATTTTCCCTCTGCGAGGGGCTGCGCGTGCCGAAACCGGCGGTGCAGTTCCGCGACGGCCGGACCGGCGTCGACGTGCTCGTGGCCGGTCAGAAAAAATTCAAGCCGGTGACGCTTGTCCTTGAGCGCGAGGACGACTTCCTCGCCGCCCCCACCCCCGGCGACCCGAACGCATTACAGGCGGGCGACGAGATGGTGATCGGACAATAAGGCCTTGCGCAGGCTGATCGTAAGGAATACAAATACAATATATAAAAGAGGTAATCCATCATGACCATTGCTGAAAATGTCGCCCGGATTCGGGCGGAGATGTGCGAGGCTGCCGTGCGGGCAGGGCGGGATCCGAAGGAGATTCTGCTGTGCGCCGCCAGTAAGATGAACGACGCTGCGCGTGTCCGCGAGGCGGTTGCGGCGGGCGTGGACTGCTGCGGCGAGAACCGCGTGCAGGAGCTGACGCAGAAGCTCGCCGAGCATGCCTACGACGGCGTGCCGGTGCATTTCATCGGCCATTTGCAGACCAACAAGGTGCGGCAGGTGGTCGGGAAGGTCGCCCTGCTGCACTCGGTCGACCGCCGCGAGCTGCTGGTCTGCGTGCAGAAGGAGGCTGCGCGGCAGGGCTTGGTGCAGGATATCCTGCTGGAGATCAACATCGGCGCCGAGGAGAGCAAGTCCGGCCTCACGCCCGACGAGGCCATAGCCGTCGCAGGGGAGATGGAAGCCTATCCCAACTGCCGCCTGCGCGGATTGATGGCGATTCCGCCGGTGTCGAAAAAAGCAGGAGATAATTGCAGATATTTCGAGAAAATTCACACAATTTCTGTTGACATAACCGCAAAAAAATATCATAATAGTAGCATGGACATTTTGTCGATGGGTATGACAGACGATTTTGCAGATGCAATCGCCTGCGGCAGTACCATGATCCGCGTCGGGACGGCAATCTTCGGCGCGCGGCACTATTTATGATACGGAGGAACCTTCCATGGGTTTAATGGATGAAATTAGAAAGCTGACCCACCCCTACGCCGAGCCGGAGGACGATTACGATGATTACGACGACGAGCCGCTCGAGGATGAGGAGCCCGCGCCCGCGCCGGCGCCCCGCCGCAGCTTTGGCCGCCAGTCCGCAGCGACCGAGCCGGTTCGCCCCGCCGCCTCCACGCCCTCCAATCGGGTCGTGAACATCGGCACGTCGAGCCAGATGCAGGTCGTGCTGGTCAAGCCCGACCGCTTCGACCAGGTGTCGGACATTGCCGACCACCTGCGCGATAAGAAGGCCGTCGTGCTCAATCTCGAGACGACCAACAAGGACGTCGCCCGCCGTCTGGTGGACTTCCTGTCCGGCTGCGCCTACGCCCTTGACGGCAAGATCAAGAAGATCGCCGTCTCCACCTATCTGGTCACGCCCTACAACGTCGATGTCGTCAACACCGCCATCGAGGAGCAGGAAGTGCCGCAGGAGACCTACTTCTGATCCCATCAGCCCAGACCTACATAGAAAAAAGGAGCTGAAGCAACCATGATGACCCCGCAGCAGATTCAGGAAATCAGTTTTGAAAAGGCAATCTTCGGCGGCTACGACATGACCTCCGTGGACGAGGTGCTCGAGCCGCTGACGGAGGACTACGTTGCGCTGTACAAGGAGAATTCTGTCCTCAAGAGCAAAATGCGCATCCTGGTGGAAAAGCTCGAGGAATATCGCCGGCAGGAAAGCTCCATGCAGAGCGCCATCGTCGCCGCGCAGAAGACCTGCGACCAAATGAAGGCCGAGGCCGAGCGCAAGTGCGCGCAGATGCTGCGCGAGGCGGAGGAGACCGCCAGCGCCAAGGCGCAGAACGTCGACGAGCGCCTCGGCAGCGAGCAGGACCGGCTGGAGCTTGCGCAGAAGGCGACCGCGCAGTTTATCGACGGCATGGAAAAGCGCCTGCGCCGCCAGCTGGAGCTGCTCGACGAGCTGCGCCGCCAGGAGCTGCCCGAAAAGCCGCAGGAGCCGACCCATGACAACCGCGCCTTTGATTTCAATAAAGAGCCCTCCGCCCCCACGACGGAGGAGAAGGCCGACGCGCTCATCGACGAGATCGGCCAGAGCGTAGAGCAGTCGATTCAGGAGGAGGCCCCGCCGCTCAAGCCGGTCGACGAGCCGACCCGCGAGTTCCCGCAGATCAAGCGCTTTGAAGATCTGCAATTCGGCCGCAACTACCACCCCGAGGAGAAAAAGGGCAAGGGCTGACCGCCCGCGCCGAACCGGACAACTGGATAACACCTGCGTTGACGGAGACGAGTACCGCAAACCGTCGCTTTCAGAGAGCCGCCGTTTGGTGCGAGGCGGCAGCGAGCTTGCGCGAAGATCCCTCCCGAGCATCCGCCCGAACCGATGAACAGTAGGGCGCGACGGCTGCGCCCGTTATCGCGCATTGAGCGCCCCGCCTGCGCGGGGAACAAGAGTGGTACCGCAGAGTAAACACCTCTGTCTCTTGACGAGGCAGAGGTGCCTTTTTATGTCCCGATTGCGAACCGACAGACAAGGAAAGGAGCAACTGATGAAACGCTTGATTCTTCCCCTGCTTTTACTTGCGGCGCTGCTGTGCGCCTGCGCCGAGACGGCTGCGCCGACTGCCGCGCCGACCGAGATCCCGACGGAGATACCGACAGAAACCGCCTCCGCCGCGGCAGACCCGAGCGAGGCGACCGAGGCCGCGCTCCCTGCGGAATGCAGCCTCTATTACGACCTGAACGACGCGCCGCTGACTGCCGAGCGCGACAGCGACCTGCCGCCCTCGCCCTACAGCGCCGCCGGCATTTCGGACGCGGTGCGCTTCTGGGCGAACGCACTGTATAACGACACAACGATCAACGACGAAAAATCCGTCGAGCTGTACACCGACGGCCGCGCGAAGAAGGGCGACGGCTGGCGGCGCTTTGTGTGGAACGACGAGCGCTACAGCTGCCTGTACATCGAGGCGGCGGACACTTATATTCCGAACATTTCCTCCGAGGACGGCGGCATTCTGTGGCTCGACCTGACCGGCGACTGCTGGGCCGACGGCGGCGGAGAGGAGGAGTTTTCCGATCTCGGCCTGTTCAATGGCTTCAACACCGTCGTCCTGACCGGCAGCGGCACGCTCCGCGTCGAGTGTGCCGGAGTGGACTGTAACATTGCAGGCAATATGCCCCTGCCCTCGCTCATCGTCGATGGCCCCACGCTGGTCACGCCCGGCATCAGCGTCAGTGCGAACTCCGACCCCGAGCAGCCCGCCCTCGTGGTACGTGGCGGCGCGGTGCAGGTGGAAACGCTCTGGATGAACGACTGCCCGCTGCTGCAATCCGGCGGCACGCTGGACATCACGACCTGCATCGATCCGGCGACGGCAGTCTTCCGCGGCGGCGAATGCACGCTCGAATCGCTGGTGCGCGAGGACGAAGCGCCTGCGACGCTCATCCTCTCCGGCGGCAGCTTCACGGAAACCGACTGGCTGCCCTTCGGCACGATTGCCTACGTCGGCGCAGGCACCCTCAACGCCCGCGGCATCCGCTACTGGGACACCGTCCACGTCCTCGGAGGCGAAATCATCGACCCCCTCGACTGGGAAAACGAAACCGAGGGCTGACCCGCCGGACGCATGATCGAATTCCGTTCGCAGGGCGGGACGCCCCCATCCCGCCGCGTGCAGGAACTCCGATTTTGCTGCGGCCAAACTCGCGCTTGCGAAATAACGATTTGTTTGAAAATCCTATGGAGGTATATTCAAAAATGGACTACAAAAATACCATCATCACCCCGAAGACGGACTTTCCGATGCGTGCCGGTCTGCCGACGCGCGAGCCGCCGATGCTGGAAAGCTGGAACAAGATCGACGTTTATGCCGAGCTGCTGAAGAAGAACGAGGGCAAGCCCTCCTTCATTCTCCACGACGGCCCCCCGTTCTCCAATGGCGACATCCACATGGGTCACGCGCTGAATAAGACGTTAAAGGACTTCATCGTCCGCTCCTACGCCATGCGCGGCTACTACACGCCCTATGTCCCAGGCTGGGACAACCACGGCATGCCCATCGAGTCGGCCATTATCAAGAAGAACAAGCTCAACCACAAGACCATGCCCGTGACGGAGTTCCGCGACGCGTGCGAAAAGTTCGCCGAGGAATTCATTCAGCGGCAGATGGCGGGCTTCCGCCGTCTGGGCGTGCTGGGCGACTGGGCGCACCCCTACCGCACGATGGACAAGCACTTTGAGGCCGAGGAGGTCAAGGTCTTCGGCGAGATGTTCCGCAAGGGCTACATCTATAAGGGCCTGAAGCCCGTGTACTGGTGTCCGAAGGACGAAACCGCGCTGGCCGAGGCCGAAATCGAGTATCAGGACGACCCCTGCACGACCGTTTATGTGAAATTCCCCATGCAGGACGACCTCGGCAAGCTGCCACACCTCGACCACAGCAGGCTCTACTTCGTCATCTGGACGACGACCATCTGGACGCTGCCCGGCAATATGGGCATCTCCCTCCACCCGCGCGAGAGCTACGCCGTCGTCAAGGCGGAAAACGGCGAGATGTACATCGTCGCCGAGGCGCTGGCCGAGAAGGTCATGAAGGTCGCGGGCATCGAGCAGTATGAAATCGTCGAGACCCATCCGGGCAGCTTCTTTGAGAACATGCTGGCAAAGCATCCGTTCCTCGACAAGACCTCCCGCCTGCTCAACGCCGAGTACGTCACCATGGACTCCGGCACGGGCTGCGTCCACACTGCCCCCGGCTTCGGCGCGGACGACTATCAGACCTGCCGCCGCTACGGCATGGAGCTGATCGTCCCCGTGGACGACCGCGGCCGCCATACCGACTACGCCGGAAAATACGCCGGCATGAAAACCGACGAATCCAACCCCGTCATTCTGGCGGACATGAAGGAAAACGGAATGCTGCTGGCCTCCGAGGAGATCGTCCACAGCTACCCGCACTGTTGGCGCTGCAAGAGTCCGATCATCTTCCGCGCCACGCCGCAGTGGTTCTGCTCCGTCGAGCGCTTCAAGGACGAGGCCGTCGCGGCCTGCGATAACGTCCAGTGGCTCCCCGCGTGGGGCAAGGACCGCATGGTCGCCATGATCCGCGACCGCGCCGACTGGTGCATCTCCCGCCAGCGCCGCTGGGGCCTGCCGATTCCCGTGTTCTACTGCAAGGACTGTGGCAAGCCCGTCTGCACGCCGGAAACCATCGCCCATATCTCTAAGCTCTTTGACGAACACGGCTCGAATTACTGGTTTGCGCACGATGCGTCCGAGCTGGTGCCGGAAGGCCTGACCTGCCCGCACTGCGGCAAGGCTTCCGGCTTTGAGAAGGAAACGGACACGCTCGACGGCTGGTTCGACTCCGGCTCGACCCATATCGCTTCCCTGCGCCGCGAGCATCCCGATCAGTGGCCCGCCGACCTGTATCTCGAGGGCGCCGATCAGTACCGCGGCTGGTTCCAGTCGAGCCTGCTGACGAGCGTCGGCGCGCTGGGCGAGGGTGCGCCGTTCCGCAAGTGCCTGACCCACGGCTGGACGGTCGACGGCGAGGGCAAGGCCATGCACAAGTCCCTCGGCAACGGCGTTGACCCCGCAGATCTCATCCGCGACTTCGGCGCGGACATCGTGCGTCTGTGGGCGGCCTCGGCGGATTACCGCGCCGATGTCCGCTGCTCCAAGGAGATCTTCAAGCAGCTTTCGCAGAGCTACCTGAAGTTCCGCAACACCGCCCGCTACTGCCTCGGCAACCTCGACGGCTTTGATGCCGACCATCTGGTCGCGCCGGAGGAGATGCTGGAGCTGGACCGCTGGGCCGTGACGAAGCTCAACGCGCTGCTCGAGGCGGGCTATAAGGCCTACGACAATTTCGAATTCCACGTCCTGACCCACGCGATCAACGACTTCTGCGTCGTCGAGCTGTCAAGCTTCTATCTGGACATTCTGAAGGACCGCCTCTACTGCGAGGCCCGCGACGGCCTCAAGCGCCGCAGCGCCCAGACCGCCCTGTTCCTCATCCTCGATGCCATGACGCGCCTCTATGCGCCGATCCTGCCGTTCACCTGCGACGAGATCTGGCAGGCGATGCCGCACCGCGCCGAGGACGACGGCCGCAATGTCGTGCTCAACGAGATGGTCAAGCCCTACGCCGCCTACGCCCTCAGCGCCGGTGAAATGGCCAAATGGGACACGTTAATTGCCGTCCGCAGCGACGTCAACAGCGTCCTCGAGGCCGCCCGCGCCGACAAGCGCATCGGCAAGGCGCTCGAGGCACACGTCGTCCTCACGGCGAACGACGAGGCCGCCCGCGCCGCCGTCGAAGCGGTCAGGGATCTGAACCTCGCGGAGCTGTTCATCGTTTCCGACGTGGCCATCGACGAGCCGGCCCGCGCCGACAGCGTTACTGGTACCGGCGTAGCCTTCCCCGGCCTGCACATCGAGGTCCGCAACGCCGACGGCGTCAAGTGCCCGCGCTGCTGGATGCACTCGACCAAGGCCAACGCCGACGGCCTGTGCCCCCGCTGCGCCGCCGTCCTTGCGGAGCTTTCCCTTGAAGCATAAAGCCCCTGCTGCAAAACGCAGACAAATCATAACAGAAAAGGAGAGAGATCGCACTGTCCCCGCGATCGAAGGAAGAAAATCATGGTAAAGTATGTCTTTGTATTAGGCGGTGTGGTCTCCGGTCTCGGCAAGGGAATCACCGCCGCCTCGCTCGGCCGTCTGCTCAAGGCGCGCGGCTATTCCGTCACGATGCAGAAGCTCGACCCGTACTTCAACCTCGACCCCGGCACGATGAACCCGCTGCAGCACGGCGAGGTCTTCGTGACCGACGACGGCGCGGAGACCGATCTCGACCTCGGCCACTATGAGCGCTTCATCGACGAGCGCCTGACCCGCGGCGCGAACGTGACCTCCGGCAAAATCTACAGCGCCGTGCTGGAAAAGGAGCGCCGCGGCGATTTCGGCGGCGGCACCGTCCAGTTCATCCCGCATATCACCGGCGAGATCAAGAGCCGCTTCTACCGCGGCAAGGAGGGCGAGGATAAGATCGCCATCATCGAGGTCGGCGGTACCGTCGGCGATATGGAAAGCTCCCCCTTCCTCGAGGCCATCCGCCAGTTCCAGAACGAGGTCGGCCACGACAACGCGATTATCCTGCTTGTCACGCTCATTCCGTACCTCAAGGCCAGCGGCGAGATGAAGACCAAGCCGACGCAAGGCTCCGTCCGCGAGCTGCAAAGCATCGGCCTGCGGCCGGACATTCTGGTCTGCCGCTCGGACTATCCGCTCACGGCCGACATCCGCAACAAGCTGGCGCTGTTCTGCAACGTCCGCCCGTCCTGCGTCCTGCAGAATCTCGACGCGGACATCCTCTACCAGGTGCCGCTCATGATGGAGCAGGAGCAGCTGGCGCAGGCGGCGCTGCAATGCCTCGGCCTGCCCGACCGCCCCGCCAAGCTTGAGGAGTGGACGGAGATGTGCCGCCGCTGGCAGGAGCCGAAGCGGACGGTGCATATCGCCCTCGTCGGCAAGTACACGCAGCTCCACGACGCGTATCTCAGCGTTGTCGAGGCGCTCAAGCACGCGGGCTTTGCCCACGATACCGCCGTGCAGATTGATTGGGTCGATTCCGAGACGGTCAATGACGATAACGTCGCCGAAATCCTCGCCAATTCTGACGGCATCCTGGTGCCCGGCGGCTTCGGCGAGCGCGGCACGGACGGCATGATCAGCGCGATTGCCTATGCGCGCAAGACGCGCAAGCCGTTCCTGGGCCTCTGCCTTGGCATGCAGCTTGCGGTCGTTGAGTTTGCCCGCAGCGTCGCGGGCCTGACCGGCGCGCACAGCATCGAGTTTGCCCCCGAAACACCGCACCCCGTCATCCACCTCATGCCCGACCAGAAGGGCGTGACCGACCTCGGCGGCACGCTGCGCCTCGGCGCGTACCCCTGCCATCTGGAAAAGGGCAGCCTTGCCGAGAAGCTCTACGGCGAGCCGCTGATCTCCGAGCGCCACCGCCACCGCTATGAGGTCAATAACGACTACCGCTGCGCCCTGTGCAGCGCGGGTATGCGCTTCTGCGGCCAGTCGCCGGACGGACGCATCATCGAAATGGTGGAGCTGCCCGATCATCCGTTCTTTATCGCCACGCAGGCGCATCCGGAGTTCAATTCCCGCCCCACCCGCCCGCACCCGCTGTTCAAGGGCCTCATCTCCGCCGCTCTCGCCGCGAAGGACAGCAAGAAATGAGCCAAATCATCCGCCTGCGCGAGCAGCCGGAGCTTGCCGAACGCGCCGCGCACTGGTTCCATGAAAAATGGGGCATCCCCTACGCGGCCTACGCCGAGAGCATGGCTGCCTGCTGCGCCGGAGAAAGCGCCGTGCCGCAGTGGTATCTGGCGCTGGAGGGCGAACGCATTGTCGGCGGCCTCGGCGTGATCGAAAACGACTTCCACGACCGCAGGGACCTCGCGCCGAACGTCTGTGCCGTCTATACCGAGCCGGACTTCCGCTGCCGCGGCATCGCCGGAGCGCTGCTCGGCGAGGTCTGCGCCGATATGCACCGGCTGGGCATCGACACGCTCTATCTCCTGACCGATCACACGTCGTTCTACGAACGCTACGGCTGGACCTACCACTGCCCCGCCCAAGGCGACGGCGAGGAGACCCCCTCGCGGCTGTATATCCACCGCTACTAACTCCAAAGCCCCGCCTGCTCGGCGGGGCTTTGTTGCAGGGGAAAGCGGTCGTTCTTGTCATTGCGAGGAGCGAAGCGACGCGGCAATCTCGCAGAGCGGCTCTGGTTTTCTGGCAGCTCTCGGCGAATTCGAAGCTGCCTGCACGAGATTGCCACGGCCGCAAGCGGCCTCGCAATGACATGCGGGGCCGCTTTTTGACAAGCTTGCGAGCCCCGCCTGCTTGGCGGGGCTTTTGCTTTAAAGTTTATGCAGGAAATCTTGTATTTTCCGTCGACATTTGCACGTCTGACTTGCAAAACTGCATGTTTTCCGAAGAAATTGTGAACTTTTCTTAAAGAAGCGAAAAACCTGTTGACTTTACAAAGGGAACACAGTATTATAAGAATGGACTACGAGGGATGCAGCGGATGGCTTGCCTGATTTGCTGTGTTCCGCGTCGGAATTGTTCAAAGAAAGAGGTAACATCGTTATGGCAGAAATCGATCTGAAGCAATACGGCATCACCGGCACGACCGAGATCGTGCACAATCCCTCCTACGAAATGCTGTTCGAGGAAGAGACCAAGTCCTGCCTGACCGGCTATGAAAAGGGTCAGGTCAGCGAGCTGGGCGCTGTGAACGTTATGACCGGCATCTACACCGGCCGTTCCCCCAAGGACAAGTACATCGTCGTCGACGAAAACTCCAAGGACACCGTGTGGTGGACCTCTGACGAGTATAAGAACGACAACCATCCCATGACCGAGGCGACCTGGAACGTCGTCAAGGACATCGCGAAGAAGGAGCTTTGCAACAAGCGCCTGTTCGTCGTCGATGCCTTCTGCGGCGCGAACCACGACACCCGTATGGCCATCCGCTTCATCATGGAGGTCGCATGGCAGGCCCACTTCGTCAAGAACATGTTCATCCAGCCCAGCGAGGAAGAGCTGAAGAGCTTCAAGCCCGACTTCGTGGTCTACAACGCCTCCAAGGCGAAGGTTGAGAACTACAAGGAGCTCGGCCTGAACTCCGAGACCTGCGTGGCCTTCAACATCACCTCCCGTGAGCAGGTCATCATCAACACCTGGTACGGCGGCGAGATGAAGAAGGGCATGTTCTCCATGATGAACTACTACCTGCCGCTCAAGGGCATCGCTTCCATGCACTGCTCCGCCAACACCGACAAGAACGGCGAAAACACCGCCATTTTCTTCGGCCTGTCCGGCACCGGCAAGACCACCCTTTCCACCGACCCGAAGCGCCTTCTTATCGGCGACGACGAGCACGGCTGGGACGACAACGGCGTGTTCAACTTCGAGGGCGGCTGCTATGCGAAGGTCATCAACCTCGACAAGGAGTCCGAGCCCGATATCTACAACGCCATCAAGCGCGACGCGCTGCTCGAGAACGTCACCCTCGACGAGAACGGCAAGATCGACTTCGCCGACAAGTCCGTCACCGAGAACACCCGCGTTTCCTACCCCATCAACCACATCCAGAACATCGTTCGCCCCGTTTCCTCCGCGCCCGCGGCGAAGAATGTCATCTTCCTGTCCGCCGATGCGTTCGGCGTTCTGCCTCCCGTGTCCATCCTGACCCCGGAGCAGACCAAGTACTACTTCCTGTCCGGCTTCACCGCAAAGCTGGCCGGCACCGAGCGCGGCATCACCGAGCCGACTCCGACCTTCTCCGCCTGCTTCGGCCAGGCCTTCCTCGAACTGCATCCCACCAAGTACGCCGAGGAGCTGGTCAAGAAGATGGAGATGAGCGGCGCGAAGGCGTACCTCGTCAACACCGGCTGGAACGGCACCGGCAAGCGTATCTCCATTAAGGACACCCGCGGCATCATCGACGCCATCCTCAGCGGCGCGATCAATACCGCTCCCACCAAGAAGATCCCGCACTTCGACTTCGAGGTTCCCACGGAGCTGCCCGGCGTCGATCCCGCGATCCTCGACCCGCGCGACACCTATGCCGACGCTTCCCAGTGGGAAGAGAAGGCCAAGGATCTCGCCTCCCGCTTTGTCAAGAACTTCGTCAAGTACGAAGGCAACGAAGCCGGCAAGGCTCTCGTCGCCGCAGGCCCCAAGGCGTAAGCAATCAAATAAAACCCATCGGGGTCAGGCAACGCTGCCTGACCCCGATTTGTTTTGCAAAAACCGTTATTCCTCGAGCAGACGCTTGGCGAGCTGCTCGTTTTCTTCTGCCAGACGGCAGAGGCGGGAGATATTGTCCGACGCGAAGGGCTTTTCTGACATGGCACCGTCGATCAGGTCGCACAGCGCGGCGGCGGTGACCTCCTGCAGCGGCAGGTACATCTCCTCGCCCAGATAGTCCAGAAAGCCGCTGACCTTCGGGTCATAGACCACGCCGACAATCGGCACGCCCTGTCCGGCGGCGAAGATCAGCGTGTGCAGCCGCATGGAAACGACCAGCGACATCCGCTGCACCAGCGCCAGCACCTCTGCACCGTCGCTGCCCGCGCTGAGCAGGATCGGCTTGCAGCGCATGGCGTCGGCGACGGCCTGACACGCGGCCTTGTCCCGTGGCGGCTCCATCGCGTAAAGCACCGGCGTCAGCCCGTACTCGCTGTACGCGTAGTCCGCGGCTTTGGCAAAGGCTGCCGCCTTTTCCGCAAAGCCCGCCCACGGCCGGACGGCGATCATCACATAGCGCGCCTCCTCCTCCAGCCCGCAGCGGCGCAGATAGCGCTGCATATTCTCCGGACTGTCGTTCAGCAGCGCCGGATCGGCCGTCAGGCGAATCTCCGGACGGGTCACGCCCAGCGCGCGCAGCGTCTGCTCGGAATACAGGTCGCGGACGGAGATGACCTCGGCATAGCGGTCGAGGATCTTTGCTGCGCGCCGCTGATTGCGCGGGCGGGAGATCGGCCCGATGCCGCAGCCGTAGAGCATAACGTGGCAGCCGCTTTTTGCCGCCTGCCGGATGCTGAACAGGTAGTACAGCAGCGAACGTGTGCTGGTTGCGTCCTGCATCAGCGTTCCGCCGCCGCTCAGGTACAGCTTCGTGCGCCGCATCAGCCGCCCGACGCGGAAAATATTGAAGGTATAGATTGAGCTGACGCCCGCCGAAAGGCGCGTTTCTGCCGGATTGCGGCTCAGGGCGCAGATCGGCAGATCAGGGTCGATGCGGCGGAGCTGGGAGACTACGGCGTTTAAGATGGCGTTATCGCCGCAGTTGCCCTTGCCGTAGGCCCCGCAGATGATCGCGCCGTCGCGCGGGTAGGCCGCGCGCGCGGTGCGGCGGAGAATCGTCTCATAGATGGACTTCTGCTTGAGCAGCATCGCCTCGAGGGAGAAGTCGCGTTTTGTCTTTTCGTGCAGCGCCTCGCCCATCCGGCGGCGCAGCGGCGCGTCCTGCGCAAGGCGGAGCATGCGGTCGGCCAGCGCGGCGTCGTCCTGCGGCGTGAAGAGGAACCCGTTGATGCCGTCGTCGATCAGATACGGCACGCCGCCGACCTCGGAGGCGATCGTCGCGCAGTGCATGCGCGCGCCCTCGGTCAGCGCGTAGGGGAAGGTCTCGGACAGCGAGGTCAGCAGATTCACGTCCAGCGCGTTATAGAAGCTGTCGATATCGCTGACCCAACCGGCGAAGCACACCGTCCCCGGCGGGCAGAGCTGCTCGGCCAGCGCACGGATTTCGGCCTCCTGCTCGCCCTCGCCCGCAATGGCGAGGCGAATGCTCGGGCAAACCTTGACCGCGCGGGCAAAGGCGCGCACCAGCGTGGTCATATCCTTGACCGGCGAAATTCGCGCCGCAATGCCGAAAACGACGGTCTCCGGCGTCACGCTCAGGCCAATGCTCTTCAGGTATTCCTCGCGGGGCAGCGGCTTGCGCTCGGTGGAAAAGTCCACGCCGTTATAGAGCGTGTAGATGCGCTGCGGGTCGAAGCCGCGCGAGATCAGCAGCTTTGTCATGCCGGCGGACACGCCCACCCACGCGTCAAATTTGCGCAGGGCGATCTTGTTGATGTTGCCGTAGGTCATTGCGGCCAGCGGGCGGCCCATATAGTCCAGCCGGTAGTCGCTGTGGATGGTCGAGATCACGGGAATCTCCGCGCCGGAGCGCAGGAGCATGCCCATCATATTGGCACGCGCGCCGTGGCAGTGGATAATCTGGTATCCGTCGTGCCGGATCATGGCCAGCAGGCGCTTGCGCGTCCGCAGGAGGTTGTTGTCCTCGATCACTGTAGTCGGAATGCCGAGCTGCCGCGCCTCGGCGGCAAAGTCACCCTCGGTAAAGCAGACAAGATGGACATGCTCGGTCTTGTTCAGTCCGGAGAGCAGGGACAGGACATGCGTCTTTGCGCCGCCGACGTCGCCGCCGGAAATCATGTGGATAATGTTCATTCGTTACCTCAATTCGCACCGTTTTTTCTGCCAAAATGTGCTGCGGTGCTTTTTGCACCTGCCTCTTGCATTTTACGACAAGGTTAGCTATAATTATAATACATTTTTTTGCGTTTCGCAATCCCAACGAATGTTTTTTCATCTGGAGGTTATTTATGAAGCAGTCTGGGAAAAGCAAAAAGCTCAATGTGGTCGACTATATTATTATCGCCGTGCTGGTGGCGGCGGTCGCGCTGGTCTGCGTGCGCCTGATTTCCAAGCATAATGATACCACGCCGGAGGTCGAGGAGCCTTCCGAGCCGAATATGCGCTTTACCGTGATGGTGCCGGAGGTCGATCCTGATCTCGCGGCGAATATCGAGGCCTCGCTCGACAGCGACCCGATGGAGGTCGAGGACGAGGAAAAGCCGATCGACATGACGCAGATTTTCAACAGCAACAAGTATTTTGCCGCGCATATCGTCTCCCACGAAACGAAGCCGGATAAGGACGACACCGTGGCGCTGTATTTCACCATCGAGGCGGCGACGGAAGCCACGAACGGCGTTCATCTGGTCGGTACGCAGGAGGTGCGCATCGGGAAGGGTTATATCGTCAAGACGCTCGGCATCGAGATCACCGGTCTGGTCACCTCGCTGGAGAACCTCAAATGAACGAGCTGCTGCAATCCAGCCTGATCTGGCGGCTCTGCGCGGCGATCACGGCATGGCTCCGGTCAACCGCGCTGGCGCGCGGCTTTGCCGCCCTTGGGCGGGTGTGGCGGGAGAGCTTTTGCTATCATCTCTTTGCCCGCCTGCTGACCTCGCCCTCGGCAACGGAGGCATCGAATTACGCCGGACTTCTGACGCGGATGAATCTCCGCCTGCAGCACTTCGGTCAGACGCGCCTGCTGCCGGCGCTCCATGGCAGTCTGGCCTGCCGCATTTATCGCGCCGTTCTGGAAAAGCTCCGCCAGAGCCTCTTTGTCGGCTGGCTGTTCACCAAATCGATGACCGGCTTCCTGCTGTTCGTTGTTGCGGCGTATTACCCCGTGGACTGGCTGCTGCGCGACGTGCTGAGGCTGGCGACGCTCTCGTCGATCTGGGATGAACTTCTGATCATCTTCGCCTTCATCTGGGTACTGTATCAGCGCACCGCCGCGCCGAAGCCGCTGAAAAGCGCGGCCAACGCGCTCGACCTCTGGCTCGGCTTCTATCTGCTGACCGGTCTGGTGCTGCTGTACTGCACCGCTACCTATGTTGACGTCAATATCACCGGCTTCCGCGCGAGCATGCAGTACATCGTGCTGTTCTATCTCGTTACACGCCTGATCCGCGACGACGCCGACTTTACCATGATGTATACCGTGATGCTCGTCGGCGCGACGGTGTTTGCGCTGTACGGCCTGTACCAGTTCGTCGTCGGCGCAGCGATTCCTACGGAGTGGACGGACGCGGCGGAGGGCGCCGTGCGGACGCGCGCCTATTCCGTGTTCAGTAACCCCAATATCTTCGGCGGCTATATGCTGCTGTTTGCGCCCATGACCATCGGCGCGGCCTACGCGGCCAAAACGCCCGCGCAGAAGACGCTGCTCTGGTGCTGCGGCCTTGCCATGTGCGCCGCCTGCCTGTTTACCATGTCGCGCGGCGCGTGGCTGGCGCTGGTGATCGCGGCAGTGCTGTTCGCGCTGATCATCGACCGGCGGCTGCTGGGCCTGATGGCGATTGCAGGCGTTGTGGCCTGCTTCCTGCCGTTCGTGCGCAGCCGGATCGGCTATCTGTTTACGCCTGAGTTTGCCGAGTCCAACGCCCGCGGCGGCCGTGCCAGACGCTGGTCGCTGGCGATCAGCTACATCGCCGACAGCAAGGCATGGGTCGGCGGCCTCGGCTATGGCATCTTCGGCGGCGCCGTCGCCATGCATTATCAGATCAGCCCGTGGCTGGAATACATGTATGTCGATAATTACTACGTCAAAATTCTTGCGGAAAACGGCATTGCGGGCCTGAGCGCCCTCACGGCGTCCATGAGTGCGCTGATCTGGAACGGTATGCGCGCCTGCGCGCGGACGGAGAAATCGTTCTTCAAGCCGCTCTGCGCGGGCATGCTCGCGGGTCTGGTCGGTATTCTGGTGCATAGCTTCTTCGAAAGCCTCTGGGAGGAGCCGTACATGATGGCGCTGTTTTTCACCGTGGCGGGCATGCTGGTTTATGCCGGATTCTTGCGGAAAAAGGAGGAAACGGCATGATCTGTCAACAATGCGGCACGGAAAATTCAGATTCCTGCCGCTTCTGCGTCGGCTGCGGCGCGGAGCTGACGGCGCCCGTGCTCAAAAAAGTGCGCAAGCTCCCCCTCTGGCCCCTCGCCGCCCTCCTTCTCCTAGCCGCCGCCCTCGCCCTGTATTTCATCCTCCGCTAAAGCCAAACGGCTCTCCCGCCAAGGGAGAGCCGTTCTTGCGTATCAAATTCAGTCCTCATTCAGCTCGTTGAGCGTCAGCAGGCAGTGGCTGCAGATGCGTTTGCCGCGGTAGTCCAGCAGCTCCTCCTCGCTGCCGCAGAAAACACACGTCGGCTGGCATTTGCGCAGCACGATGCACTCACCGTCGAGCACGACCTCCAGAGGCTCGCGCTCTCCGATGTCCAATGCTCTGCGCAGCTCGATTGGCAGGACGATCCTGCCAAGCTCATCCACGCGTCGCACGATTCCGCTCGGCTTCATCCATTGCTCCGCCTGCCTTTCTATGGTTGATTCTGCACTATAATACAGCAGTTTTCCGTCCGTGTCAAGTCATACCGGACGCTGTAAAAGCGCTTTTTACAGCGCCTGCCGGCGCAGTCGTTTTTCCAGCGTCGGGTCGGGCGTTACGAGGACGGTGCGGTAGCGGTCGTAGACCACCATGCCCGGCGGCGCGCCGTTTGGCTTGCGCAGGAAGCGCACCGGCGTGACGTCGACGGGCACATTCTGCCCCTCCCGCGCCTGCGAGAACCACGCCGCCAGCATCGCCGCCTCGGTGACGGTCTCGTCCGGCACCGCCGCGCCCGCGCAGCAGATGACAACGTGCGTGCCGTGGAATTTCTGCACATGGAGCCAAAGATCGTCGCGCCGCGCCGTTTTAAGCGAAAGCTGGTCGTTCTGCCGGTTGTTGCGGCCGACGAGGATGCGGTAGCCGTCGCTTGAGACAAACTCCATCGGCTTGCTCGGCTGCTGCTTGAGCTGCTTTTTCTGGCTGACCGCGCGGACATAGCCGCCGTCCTCCAGCTCCGCGCGAATCTCGTTCAGGTCGCGCTCGTTTTCCGCGCGGGACAGCTCGTCGAGCACCGTCGCGAGATATTCCGCCTCGGTTTTGCCGCGCGCGATCTGCTCGGCCAGCACGGCTTCGGCGTGCTTGGCCTTGGCGTATTCCTTGTAATAGCGTGCGGCGTTCTGCTGCGGCGAGAGATTGGGCTTGAGCGGAATCTCGATTTCGCGCATTTCCTCGTCGTAGAAATCGACGGCGCGCAGCAACGTCTGCCCGCGTGTGATGGCGTGCAGATTTGCCGTAACAATGTCGCCCAGACGGCGCAGCCGCTCGCGGTCGAGCGTCGCTTCACGTTCCTTTTCTTGCAGCGCAAGCTTGCGCAGCGCGCGGTCGCGGAGCGTCGTGACGGTTTTGCGCAGGGTCTGTGAGCGCTGGCGCATCCGCTCGGCGTGATCCGTCTCGGCGTAGAAGCGGTCGAGCAGCTCGCCGAAGCTGCCGCAGGTCTCCTGCGTCAGATACGCGCCGTATTGCAGGATCGGCCGGTAGGAAAACTCCTTCGGCCTGCCGTCGAGCAGCAGCAGCGTCGGCTGCCGCGCCGCCGACGTGAATTCCCGATGCAGGTAGGCCGCCAGCGCGGCGCGGTCGAGCGCCTGCACGTTGCCGTCCGTCTCGCCGCAGAAGCCGAAGGCCAGCTCGCGGGCGATCAGCGGCGAAATTCCGGCAAAGGAGTCGAGGATCCACTGGTCGAGCCGCCTTGCGCCGTCAAGCTCGTGCAAAAGTGCCTCGATTTCGCCCTGCGCCGTCGCCCTCGGGTCGCGCTTGGCCTGCCGCGGCGGGTCGCGGTAGAACAGGCCGGGCAGTACCTGCCGCTGCTCGGACATTTCAAAGTCCACGCGGCGCAGGCAGTCGAGAATCCGCCCCTCGGGGTCGGTCAGAATCAGATTGGAATTGCGCCCCATCAGCTCCAAAATGAGCTGCTTGCGGCACGGCACGCCCATCTCGTCCGTGCAGTCAAAGGACAGACAGACACTCCGCTCGGCGGGCGGCTGGGTGATCTCGGCGATGCGCCCGCCGCCGAGGTGCTTGCGCAGCAGCATGCAGAACATCGGCGGCTGCGCCGGATTTTCCAGCGGGGCCTGCGTCAGATGAATGCGCGGGCGGCTGACGTTGGCCGACAGCAGCAGCCGGTCCTTGCCGCGCAGCTGCAAAACGACCATGTCCCGCGCGGGCTGCTGGATTTTCTCCACCCGGCTGCCCAGCACGGCGGGGCGCAGCTCGTCGAGCACTGCGCTTAAAAAAGTTGCGTCAAAAGGCATGCTTATCCTCCTGTCCCGTGGCAAACAGCGCCTCGACCCGCTCCTGCCGCCCGAGCAGATACAGTGCGCCGAACAGCGCCTCGAGGCCGGTCGCCTTGGCATACTCCGCCGCCGAGGCGTTTTTCGGAATGGCGTGGACGTGCGCATTGCGCCCGCGCCGGAAAAAGCCCAGCTCCTCCTCGCTCAGCGCGGGCAGCAGGCGGTCGGCGAAGGCGGCCTGCGCCGGTGCGCAGACGCGGGCAATCGTCTCGCGGTGCAGATTGCCGTTTTTCGGGATTCCGGCGGCGCACAGCTCCGTGCGCACCAGCAGCTCAAACACGGCGTCGCCCAGATGCGCCAGCGCGAGGGCGGACAGCGCGTTGACCTCGCGCAGCGGCAGCGCCGGATGCAGCCCGCAGTCCACGGCGCTCACAGCAGCAGCCGGAAGGCTCCGTACATTCCGGCATCGTTGCCCAGACTGGCGAGGGAGAACTGCGTGCCCTTGCAGGCGTGGAACATGTGCCGCTCGAAGTGGCGCCGCACGCCCTCGAGGAGATACGCACCGGCCTTGCTCACGCCGCCGCCGAGGATGATACGCTCGGGGTCGCAGACGCAGCAGGCGGAGGCCAGCGCCTCGCCCAGATAGTCAAAGACCTGCTCCAGTGCGGCGGCGGCGAAGGCATCGCCCGCCTCTGCGGCAGAAAAGATATCTTTACAAGTCATATTTTCACAGTCGCGCAGGCTCGACGGCGCGTCCGAGGCGGCCAGCCGCTCGCGCGTGACGCGGACGATGCCGTTGGCCGAGGCGTACTGCTCGATGCAGCCGCGCTTGCCGCAGGTGCAGGGATGCTTGTCCGGCGCGGAGACGGTGATATGGCCGATCTCGCCGCCGACGCCGTGTGCGCCGCTGAGCACCTTGCCGCCGAGAATGATGCCGCCGCCGATGCCGGTGCCGAGCGTGACGAACATCGCCGAGGCGCTGCCCATGCCGCCGCCCCTCCAGTATTCGCCGAGGGCGGCGCAGTTGGCGTCGTTGCCCGCCTTGACCGGCAGGCCGGTCAGCGCGCCGAGGGCGTCATGCAGGTTGAACACACCCCAGTTCAGATTCACGCAGCGGTTGACCATGCCGTCCTCGCGGACGGGGCCGGGGACGCCGATACCGATGCCGAGCAGCGCCTCATCGGCAAGCCCGTGGCGGCGGACGCAGGAGGCGACCGCGTCGGCAATATCCGGCAGGATGGCCGCGCCGCCGTTTTCTGTGCGCGACGGGATTTCCCATTTTTCCAGCAGCTCGCCGTCCTCGCGGAACAGGCCAAGCTTGACGGTCGTCCCGCCGACGTCAATTCCAAATCCGTATTTCATATGATATTCCTCTTTTCGGGTAAATTTTCCGTTGGCTCCGTCGGCGCGACCGGCTCGGATGGCACGGTCGGCTCCGGCGCTTCTGTAGGTTCTGTCGGTTCCGTTGGTTCCGTAGGCTTTGTTGGTTCCGTAGGCTTTGTTGGTTCAGTTGGTTCAGTTGGTTCAGTCGGTTCGGTAGGCTCTGTAGGCTCCGCCGGTTCCGTGGGTTCCGTCGGCTCGGTCGGCTCCGTGGGTTCCGTCGGCTCGGTGGGCTGCTCGGGCGCGTCCGGCTCGCTGCCCAGCGCGAAGGTAAAGCGCACCTCGTAGCTCCGCGCCAGCGGCGCAGAAAAATCCGTCAGATACAGGAGCGGAATTCCGTACGGCGACCGCTCCGAGAACAGCGACTGCGGCAGCAGACTGCCGCTCAGCAGGTCAAGAATCTGTTGCGTCAGCGGCTCGTCGCGCAGCGCCGCGTAAATCCCGTAGGGCGTTAAATCCTGAATTCCGGCGCGGACGCTGCGGCAGTAGGCCAGATCCTTCACCAGCGCAAAGGCAAGCGTCTTGGCAAAGGCCTCGCTGTCGGCCGCGCGCGGCTCGGACTCGTAGCGCAGCCAGCCCCAGCGCACCAGCCCCATCGAAAGACCGATGCCCAGCGCGTTTGCCGCTGTGCCCCAGCTGCTGTAGCCGAGGGTGTGTGCGACGTCGAACGCGGCGACTGTCTGACTCGGCCTGAACTTACCGGCGGACAGGTCGAGGAAAATGACAAAGCGCCCGCGCTTGGACAGGCTGCGCCAGACGGTGAAAAGCGCCTCCTCGTCCTCCGGCTTCGCGCCGCGCGTCAGAATCAGCACGTCTACGTCGCCGTCGCCCTCGGCCGGATCGATGCGCAGCGCACCCATGTGGTACTGCACGGTCTGCCGCAGGGTCGCGGTGTCAAAAACGTCGGCATAGTCGTCCTCGCCGCCGCCGAAGTACATCACGTTGGCCCGCAGCCGCGCGGGCAGCAGATCGGCGTAGACGCAGGCCATGCCCATCATGCCCAGCTCGTCCGCCGCGCAGAAGAGCATACCGTTTTCGCCCAGCAGGCCCTCGAGATAGGCAATTTCATTGCTCTGGATGGAAACGCGCGGGATGGAATCGTCGATTCCGACCACGACCGCGCGGAAATTCGACGCGTGACGAAGCAGATAGTCGCCCAGCCGCAGCTTCCGCGCCCGCGCCGCCAGATACGCCTCGAGCGCCTCGGGGGCAAGCTCCGTTTCCACCGGTGTGCCGTCCGTGCCGGTGGGGTAGCCCGCGATGATGTTTTCCACCGTCAGCGCCTCGCCGGTCAGCGCGGGCCGCGCCTTCGCGCCGTAGCTGCGCAGCTGGTTGTATTCCAGACTGCCGAGGCCGTTATAATTGACGGTGCAGGCAAGGCGCATCACCGTGTCGAACACGTACACCGGCTTGCGCGAGGCCAGCTCGTCCAGATAGTTGATTACGGAATATTCAAAGGAAAGGTCGTCGTTTTGCAGCGCCCGGCTGCTGACAAGGCCGCCGGAGAGCAGCTGGTCGATGCTCAGAACAAAGACGTCGCAGCGTTTTTCGTTCCTGCGCAGCCACGCGAGCAGCCCCTCGCGGTCGCCGTAGGTTGTGCCGTTCGGGTTGGGCGTCTGGCCGTCCAGCCGCGTCGTGTAGAGTGATTCCTCCGGCATGAGAACGGTCAGTCCGGCGCTCTTGGCCAGCCAGAACGGGCGCAGCGCGTTGACGGGGCGGTTGTCCAGCGGGATATAGCCGACCGTCAGGCCGCGCTGCGAATGGTACTCCGGCATGGCGCTGCCGTCGTCGCTGGGATAGGCCCACAGCAAGCGGCACAGCAGCGCCGCGATCTGCGCGCGCGTCGCGCTGCCCTGCGGGTCGAGCAGCAGCCTGCCGCCCGCTTCCCGCGAGCCGTTCAGCAGCCCCGCCGCAACGGCCCAGCGCACCGGCGTCAGCGCCCAACGGCTGATGTCCTCGGCGTCCTGAAAGCCGGTCAGCGCGGCGCTCTGCGTCACGTCGTAGCCGCAGGAAACCGCGTAGCGGTACAAAAAGGCCGCAACCTGCTCCCGCGTGACCGGCTCGTCGGGATGGAAGGTGCCGTCCCCGAAGCCGAGGACGATGCGCTCCGCCGCGCCCCACGCGACGGCCTTGGCAAACCATGCACCGGCGGACACGTCGGGAAAGTCCGGCGCGGCAGCGGCGGGCTGCCCCTGCGCGCGGTAGAGAATGGTCAGCAGCATGGCGCGGGTGGCCGTCTCCTCGGGGGCGAACGTCGCCGCAGAGACGCCGTTGACCAGCCCGAGGCGGGCGGCCTCGTTGACCTCGGCGGCGTACCACGCGCCGTCGGGCACGTCGTCAAATTTTGCAGCGGGCAGCCCGTCAAGGCGGCGGGTGCGGCGGTCGTAGCGAACCGAGAGAAAGACGCGCCCGTCGGCCAGCTTCTGCACCGTTGCCGGAGCGCCGCTGACCGTGGCCTCCGGCGCCTCGGAGAAGCCGCCGACTGCCTTGGCCAGCACGCCGAGATAGTAATAGGTATCCGCCTCTACGGCGGTGTCCGCAGGCAGGGGCTTTTGCTGCTCGACGCCCTTGCCGTCGCGAGAAGAGAACCAGAAAACGTTCTCGACCCACCCGCCGAACAGCCGGAGGCCGCGCGTCGGCAGCGTCTGCCCGACTGTCAGCGCCTCGGGCGCGCCGGTCACGGCGATCCGCCGCATCGCCGCCGCCTCCGCCGTCAACGGCAGGCAGGACAGCAGCAGAGCAAAGCTCAGCCATATTGCCAGAAAGCGTCTTCGCTTCATAAGCTCCTCCAAGTTGTGCTGTATTATAGTATAAAATCCGGACGCTGTCAAATCAGCAGCGCCAGCAGCGCGGCGACATTTTCGTCCGAGTATTCGATCTCCGCAGAGTAGCGGCGCGCCAGCTCATAGAAGGCTGCCGCCGTGTGCGTCCCGCCGTACTGCCAGAGGGTCGCCACGAGCCGCGTGCTCAGCACCGCGAAGGCCGTCCGCGCGGCAAGCAGGCCGTCGTCCAGCGCACCGGCAAGGTGGCGGTAAAGAAAATAACACACCAGCTGCTCGCCCGCCCGCTCCAGCGCCGCCGGAACGGCCAGATGCGGCGCATCCCGCAGCGCGGCGAGGCAGGCCTCCCAGTCCGGCTCCAGCCGCTCCAATGTTATGTAAACCTTAAACCATTCCGCGCCGAATTTTTCCGGCAGGGAAGCGCCCGTTTCCGCCAGCAACGCGTCCAGCCGCCGTTCGAGCGGCTCGCTCCGTTCCTGCGCAATGGCGAACAGCGCCTCCCGCGCGGCCAGAAAGGCTGTTTCCTCCGGCAAAAGCGTTTCCGTGCCCTGAATGCACAGGCGCATCGGCTCCTCCTGCGACAAGATCAGCTCTGCTGCCGCCTCGCAGCACAGGCCCAGCCCGACCTCCGTCCGGTCGGAAAAGAAGCTGCGAAAGCGCGGGTGATCGGTGCAGATCTGACACAGCGCGTCCTCGCCCAGCGTCAGAATCAGTTGACATAATCCGGAATCCAGCAGAAACGGGCAGCGCTCGTCCGCCGTCAGCCGGAAGGACGCGCCCTCCGCGCCGTCGGCAATGCTCTGCCGCAGCTTTTCGCCGAGTTCGTCCCCGACGGCGCGGTAACGCTCCCGCGTTTCGGCGTCGATGTCGATCTCCCAGCCGCGGCAGCACGTATGGCGGCACGCGCCCGCGCTGCATCGGAAGCGGGGATAAACCGTCGGAAAAACCTCTGTCATTTGTACGCACCTCCACAGCTTTTTCCATTGTACCACGCGCCGCCGCGCGGGTAAACTGCATTTTTTCGTAAATTTACAAAATTGTCATGACATTCGCGCGAATTTATAGTATACTGGTATTGTTCAATTTTGAAGGATTTGATGGAGTAGGGAATGTACGACAAGTTAAAGGAAAAAATCAAAGAATCATTGACAAGCGTTTTGCCCATCACGCTGATCGTGCTGGCGCTGAGCCTGACGCTTGTGCCGATGGAGGTCGGGACGCTGGCGCTGTTTCTGGGCGGCGCGGCGCTGCTGATCGTCGGCATGGGCCTGTTTGAGATGGGCGCGGAGATGGCAATGACGCCGCTCGGCCGCGGCCTCGGCACGGGCATGATCCGCACGAAGAAGCTCTGGCTGATCGTGCTGGGCTGCTTCTTTATGGGCTTTATCATCACGGTCGCCGAGCCGGATCTGCAGGTGCTGGCCAATCAGGTCGCCTCGATTCCGAACAAGGTGCTGATCTACACGATCGCCGTGGGCGTGGGCCTGTTTCTGGTGCTGGCGTTTCTGCGCATTTATTTCAAAATTCGCCTGTCCACGCTGCTGATGATCCTCTACGGCCTGCTGCTGGCGGTGTCGTTCTTCGCGCCGACGGAGTTTGTGCCGGTGGCGTTCGATTCCGGCGGCGTGACGACCGGCCCGATGACCGTGCCGTTTATCATGACGCTCGGCGTCGGTTTCTGCGCCGTGCGCACCGACCGCGACAGCGCCAACGACAGCTTCGGCCTCATTGCCCTTTGCAGCATCGGCCCGATTCTGATGGTGCTGCTGCTGAGCATCTTCTACCATCCCGAGGAGGCGACCTACGAGGCCGCGAAGCTCACCCCCATCCTTTCGACGCACGATATGGTGCTCGAGTTCCTCAATTCCATCCCGCATTACATGCAGGAGGTCTGCCTGAGCATCCTGCCGGTCGTGGGCGTGTTCCTGCTGTTTCAGGTCATTTCGGGCTACTACCGCCGCCGTCAGGCCATCCGTATGCTCGTCGGCTTTGTCTACACGACGCTCGGCCTCGTGCTGTTTTTAACGGGCGTGAACGTCGGCTTCGCACCGGTCGGGAATCTCTTGGGCAGTGCGCTGGGCGAGAGCGGCTTCCGCTGGCTCCTGCTGCCCATCGGGGCGCTCGTCGGCTACTTCATCGTCAAGGCCGAGCCTGCCGTGCAGGTGCTGAACAATCAGGTCGACGAGATCACCGGCGGCCTCGTGTCCCACCGGACGATGAATATGGCGCTGTCCGTCGGCGTGGCCGGCGCGGTCGTGCTGGCGATGGTGCGGGTGCTGACGGGGCTGAATATCTACTGGATTTTGATTCCCGGTTACGTGCTGGCGCTGGTGCTCAGCCGCTTTGTCCCGCCGGTCTTTGTCGGCATCGCGTTTGACTCCGGCGGCGTGGCCAGCGGCCCGATGACCTCAACGTTTCTGCTGCCGCTGGCAATGGGCGCGTGCGCGGGCGTGGGCGGCAACGTGGTCACGGATGCCTTCGGCGTGGTGGCGCTGGTCGCGCTTTCGCCGCTGCTGACCATCCAGATCATGGGTCTGGTGTTCAGCCGCAAGTCCAAGGCCCTGCCGGAGGGCGGCGAGGCCGCATGGGATGAAATTATCGAGTTCGAGGAGGATGCGGCATGGACGGCATGACCCCCTGCTTTCTGGTGACCATCACGGATGTCAACCGCGAGAAAAAGCTCAACGATGTCTACGACCGCGCGGGCGTTCACTTCCGCTTCCACGCGCATGGGCAGGGCACGGCGCCCTCTGCGATTCTGGACATTTTCGGCTTCTCCGGCCGGACGCGCCTGCTGACGGCGGCGATTCTCGCCCGTTCGGACGTGCCGCGCGTCTTCCGGCTGCTGGAGGAGCGGCTGTTCTTCTCCGAAAAGGGACGCGGCATTGCCTTTACCATTCCGATTACCGCCCTGCAAAACCGGATTGCGGGCATTCTGAACGAGAATTCACAGGAAAATCCAACCCCTGAAGGAGGAAAACGGACGATGGAACACAGTGCGATTATTGTTTCCGTGCGCAGCGGCTTCAGCGACGACGTGATCGACGCGGCGCGCGCAGCGGGCGCGCGGGGCGGCACGATTCTCAAATGTATGCGCGACAGCTCCGAGCAGGTCGCCAAGCAGTTCGGCGTGGCAATCAAGGAGGAGCAGGAATTTGTCCTGATCGTCGCAGGCCGCGAGAACAAAAAGGAGCTGATGGCCGCAATCGCCGAAAAATGCGGCACCAAAACCGAGGCGCAGGGCATCCTCTTCTCCCTCCCCATCGACGCCACCCTCGGCCTGAACTAAAACAATATAAAAGCTGGGGTCAGGCTTGCTGCCTGACCCCAGCTTTTATTGGAACCGTCAGTTCTTCGGGAGGGTTACGGTGATGCGGGTGCCTTTGCCGACCTCGCTTTGCAGGTCGATTTTGCCGTGATGGAGCTGCACCGCATGCTTGACGATCGACAGACCGAGGCCGGTGCCGCCGGACTTGCGGGAATGGCTCTTGTCCACGCGGTAGAACCGCTCAAAGACCCGCGACCGGTGCTCCGGCGGGATGCCGATGCCGGTGTCTGCGACGCAGAGCGTCACATGGTCGCCCGCGTCCGCGATCTGCACCTCGACGCTGCCGCCGTCCACGTTATAGCGAATGGCGTTGTCGCAGAGGTTGTAGACGATCTCGTACAGCAGCCGCCGCACGCCGTTTATCCGGCCGTCGTCGCCCGCGACGCTGAGGGAGATGTCCTTGGCCGCCGCCGCATCGCGCAGCGCAATCTGCACGTCCTGCGAGAGCGAATAAAGCGACACCGGCTCGGTGGGCATCGGCTCGCCCTCGTCGAGCTGGGACAGGCGGATGATGTCCTCGATCAGCGCAACCAGCCGCGCCGCCTCGCTGCGGATGTGCCCGACAAAGCGGGGCAGATCCTCGGGCTTTACCATGCCGTTTTCAATCAGCTCGGCGCTGCCGATGATGGATTGCAGCGGCGTTTTCAGCTCGTGGGACACGTTGGCCGAGAATTCCCGACGGCTGCGCTCCGCGTCCGCCTGCTCCGTGATGTCAAAGGTCAGCAGAACCGCGCCCAGCACCTTGCCCTGCGATTCGATGCGGCTGATGTCGAGCTGATACTCCCGCCCGTCTCGGTCGGTGCGCAGCTCGCTGTGCCCGTCGTGCAGCGCGGTGTCGATAGCGGCGCTGACGTCGCGGCGGCGCTCAATGGTCAGAAAATCCTCGCCGACGCATGTCGTATCCGCGCCGAAGAGCGTCCGCGCGGCGGGGTTGATGCTTAAAATATGGCGGTTTCCGTCGAGCAGCACCAGACCCTCGCGCAGATTGTCGGTGATCTGCTGGAACTCGTCCGTTTTCCGCCGCAGTGCGCTGAGCTGGCCGGTGATCTGCTGGTGCTGCTGATGAATGCGGCGCAGCAGGGGCGCCAGCTCCTCGTAGGCGTTGTTTTCCAGCGGGTGCTCCAGATCGAGGCGGTTGAGCGGGACGGTGATCTTCTTGGCCATCGCCGCAGCGAGGAAGACCGAAAGAATCAGCGCCGCAAAGAAGATGAACAGCATCGGTTGGAGCATGCCCAGCCCGAGCGCCGCTACGGACGCGCTGCTGACCGAGATACGCAGCACCGTGCCGTCGCGCAGGAGTTTTGCCTCGTAGAGCGTCTTTTCCGTCAGCGTATCGGAGGTACGGGTGCTGCTGCCGGTGCCGGTGGCAAAGGCCTGCTGAATTTCCTCGCGCCCGAGGTGGTTTTCCATGGTCTTCTCGTCGGCGACGGAGTCAAACAGCACTGCGCCGTCCGCGGCGACCCAAGTCAGGCGGAAGCTGTCCTGCTGCACGTCGCGCAGATAGTCCAGTCCGTACTGCTCCGTGCCGACGGCGGCGAGGGACAGTTCGTCCATGAGCTGCTTGGCCTGAACGCCGCCGAAGTGGCTGTAGAGCACCAGCGTCGAGACGGCAAAGCTTGCCACCAGCACCAGCGTGACCGCCAGCAGAATGGAGCGCAAAATTTTTCTTGTCATTGTCCCGCCTCCAGTCGATAGCCGACCTGCCGCACCGTCTCGATCATCTCGCCGTAGGGGCCGAGCTTGGCGCGGAGGGTCCGGATGTGCATGTCAACCGTGCGGCTCTCGCCAATGTAGTCGTCGCCCCAGACCTCGCTGTAGAGCCGGTCGCGGGAAAAGACCATGCCGGGGTGCAACAGGAACAGCCGCAGCAGCTCAAATTCCTTGAATGTCAGGCTGACGCGTTCGCCGTCGACCGTGACCGTCCGCTCGTCGAGATTGACGCTCAGACCGCGCACGGCCAGAATGTGGCTGACCGCCTTGGGCTTGCAGCGGCGCAGCACGGCCTTCACGCGCGAGACCATCTCCATCATGCCGAAGGGCTTGACGAGATAATCGTCCGCGCCAAGGTCGAGCGAGTGCACCTTGTCAAATTCCGCGCCCTTGGCCGTGGCCATGATGACGGGAATGTCGCAAAGCTCGGCGGTGTTTTTGATGCGGCGCAGCAGCTCCACACCGTCCAGGCTGGGCAGCATCACGTCCAGCAGAATCAGCTCCGGCTTTTCCTGCTGCCGCAGCGCCTCCCAGCAGGCGTTGCCGTCCTCGAAGCCCTCGGCCGGCAGGCCCGTCGAATTGAGCGCATAGACCTCAATATCGCGGATGCCGGCGTCGTCCTCTACGCACCAGATCATGGCGTAACCTCCGTCTGTCCTGATTTGTGAACGCCGGTCACGGAGAAGATGACCCACTCGGCAATGTTGACTGCGTGGTCTCCGATGCGTTCAAAGTATTTCGTAATCATCAAAAGATCGAGCGCCAGCTCGCCCTCGTCGGGGTGCTCGGTGATGAGCCGGATCAGGCGCTCCTTGGACGCGTCAAAGCAGCGGTCGACAATGTCGTCGTGCGCGACGACCGACTGCGCCAGCTTCACGTCCTGCCGGACGAAGGAATCCACGCTGTCGGTCACCATGGCCGTCGCCTCCCGCGCCATATCGCGGATGCGCAGGGCCTCCGGCGCCGTCCGGCCGTTGAGGCAGGCGACGATTTCCGCAATGTCCTCCGCCTGATCGCCGATGCGCTCCATGTCCGTGACCATTTTCAGCGCGGCGGAAATCTGCCGCAGGTCGCGTGCGACCGGCTGCTGCTGCAATAGCAGGCGCAGGCAGAGCGCTTCGATGTCGCGCTCCTTGCGGTCGATCTCGGCGGCAATGGGCGGGACCTTTTTGGCCAGCGCCGTGTCGCCCGCGCTCAGCGCCTCGATCGCGCTGGCGATGGCGTACTCGCACAGCGCGCCCATCTGGATCATTTCTCTGTTCAGCGTTTCCAGCTGCTCGTCAAATCTGCTGCGCATATCAACCAAACCTTCCCGTAATGTAATCCTCGGTGCGTTTATCGCTCGGCTGGGAGAAGATCTTCTCCGTCGTGTCGGCCTCGACCAGCTCGCCGAGCAGGAAAAACGCCGTGTTGTCAGAAATTCGGACGGCCTGCTGCATATTGTGCGTCACAATGATTATAGTATATTTCTCCTTCAGTTGCAACGCCAGTTCTTCGATTTTCGACGTGGAAATCGGGTCGAGGGCGCTTGTCGGCTCGTCCATGAGCAGCACCTTCGGCTCGACGGCCAGCGCGCGGGCGATGCACAGCCGCTGCTGCTGGCCACCGGAGAGGCCGAGGGCATTTTTCTTCAGCCGGTCGCGCACCTCGTCCCAGATGGCGGCGGCGCGGAGCGAGCGCTCCACGATCTCGTCCAGCATCGCGCGGCTGCGGATCCCATGCGTCCGCGGGCCGTAGGCGATGTTATCGTAAATGCTCATCGGGAAGGGCGTGGGCTTCTGAAAGACCATGCCGACCTCCTTGCGCAGCTCGTTGACGTCTACGGCGGGGTCGAAAATGTTCTTGCCGTCGTAGGTCACCTCGCCGGTGATCTTCACGCCCGGAATCAGATCGTTCATGCGGTTGAGCGTTTTCAGGAATGTCGATTTGCCGCAGCCCGACGGGCCGATGAGCGCGGTGATGCGGTTTTCGGGAATATCGATGTTAATATTTTTCAGCGCCTGTGTCGCACTGTACCAGAGACACAGCTCGCGGGTTGTCATGATTGCGCTCATTGTGCTCGCCTCTTTTCAAAGAACTTTTTCACCATGGCGGCGGCAAGGTCGATGGCGATCGTCAGCAGCATCAGAATGGCCGCAATGGCGAAGGCCACGCCGAACTCGCCCTCCTCCTTGGCATAGACGTAAAGGGCAACGGTCAGGGTCGCGCCGGGGGAAACCAGTCCCTCGATCACGCCGTTGAGCGTGTGGGCAAAGCCTGCGGTGAACAGCAGCGCCGCCGATTCGCCCAGAATCCGGCCTGCCGAAAGGATACAGCCGGTGATCACGCCGTCCACGCAGCCGGGCAGCACGACCGTCCGGATCACGCGCCAGCGCCCTGCACCCAGACCGAACGCGCCGTCGCGGTACGACTGCGGCACGGTTTTCAGGCTCTCCTGCGTCGTGCGCAGGATGGTCGGCAGATTCATGATGACCAGCGTCAGCGCACCGGCCAGCAGCGATTTTTTCATGCCGAGGAACTGGCAGAAAAACAGCATACCGACCAGACCGTAGATGATCGACGGGATGCCGGAGAGCGTTTCGGCGGCGTATTCGATGATGCCAACGAGGCGCTTGTTCTGCGCGTATTCCGTCAGGTAGATCGCCGCGCCCACGCCGAGCGGCAGGACGATCAGAAGGCTGGCCACAAGGATGTATACCGTGTTCACGATGTCCGGCAGGATGCCGATCTTGTCGGACAGGTAGCTCGGCGAGGTGCTTAAAAGCTCCCACGAAAGCTCCGGCAGCCCCTTGCCGAGGACATAGACGATCAAAAACAGGACCAATGCGGCGGAGAAGCCGGTTGCCACAAGCATCAATGCCCGCAAAATGGCAATGTGAACGCGGCGGCGTTTGCTGATGTGCTGCATGTCAGCCCCTCCTTTCCCGCTTGAGGAAGAAATTCAGTGTCGCGTTGATGAGCATGATGGACAGGAACAGCACCAGCGCGATGGAAAACAGCGCCTGCTGCTGCAGGCCCGAGGAATAGGACATTTCGCTTGCCACGGCGGTGGTCAGGAAGCGGACGCTCTGGAACAGCGACGGCATATTCGGCACGTTGCCGGAGACCATCATGACCGCCATGGCCTCGCCGATGGCCCGCCCGACGCCCAGCACGACTGCCGCCGCGATGCCGCTTTTGGCCGCCGGAACGGTCACGCGGAAGTACGTTTCGACCGGCGTTGCGCCGAGAGCAAGGGACGCGTCCTCATATTCCTTCGGAACCGCGTCCAGCGCGCTCATGGAAACCTTGATGATCGACGGCAGGATCATGATGGAAAGAACAATGATCGCCGCCAGCAGGCTTGCGCCGTCGGGAACGTTGAAAAGCTTCCGGATACCCGGTACCAGCACCAGCATACCCACAAGACCGTAGACGACCGAGGGAATGCCCGCCAGCAGGCTCGTCGCCGTCTGCATGACCGCCCGGACCTTCGGCCGTGCGACCTTGGACAGGTACACGGCGGTCAGAAAGCCGACGGGAACGCCGAGGGCGATTGCCCCCGCCGTTCCGTAGACCGAGGTCAGCAGGAAGGGAAGAATTCCGAACGAGGGCGGATTTGCCGTCGATGCCCATACCGTTCCGAACAGGAAGTCCGTCAGCCCGATGCGGCGCAGCGCGGGCAGACCGGCGATCACAAGATACACCGTGATGAGCAGGACGAAGCCCACCGTCACAAGACCCAGCAGCAGGAAGCCGCCGTGGATGAGCGCCTCGATACGCCGCTTTTTCTTCATAGCCTGCCTACCTCCGCGCGTTTGCTTAGTTTACGGGGACTGCACCGGCGGCGGAGATGACGGATGCGGCATCGGCCGAGGTGATGTAGTCGAAGAACTTCTGTGCGCTGTCCGAGAGCTTGGTGCCCTGCTTCGTCACGAGGACGAACGGACGCTGGATGATGTAGCTGCCGTCCTTGACGGTGTCCTCCGTCGGGGTCACGCCGCCAACCTTCAGAGCCTTGACGTTGTCCTTGATGGCCGCGAGGGAGGCGTAGCCGATGGCGTCGGGGTTGCCCGCAACGGTGGTGATGACGTCGCCCGTGGAGGTCAGCTCCTGACGATATTTGCAGGTGCCGTCGGTGCCGGTGATGGACTCGAAGCCGTCGCGTGTGCCGCTGCCGGCCTCACGGCCGATCAGAACGATCTCCGCGTCGTTGCCGCCGACATCCTTCCAGTTGGTGATCTCGCCGGTGTAGATCTTCGCAATGGTGTCCTTGTCGAGGTCCTCGACGGGGTTTTCGGGGTTGACGATGATGGCAATGCCGTCGAGCGCGAGGACGGTCTGCTCCAGACCCTCGGACGTTTCTTCGTCCTTCAGGTTACGGCTGGAAAGGCCGATGTCGCAGGTGCCGGCGAGAACTGCCTTGATGCCGCTGCCGGAGCCGGTGGGGTTGTAGGAAAATGCGATGCCGGTGTCGTTTGTAAAGGCCTCGCCCAGAGCGCCGATGACCTTTTCCATCGAGGTCGAGCCGTCGGTCGTTACGCCGCTTGCGCTGCCGCAGCCTGCGAACAGAACGCCCACAAGGGCAACTGCCAGAATGATTGCTGTAATTTTCTTGAGTTTCATAATTTCTCCTTCTTTCCGGCCGCATGCGCTGCGGCCAATTTGTTTTGTATCTCTCAGGTACGCCCTCATTCTAGGCCGCCATTGTAAAGCCCGAAAGACCGAAAATGTAAAATTGACGTCAAATTATCGCCGCCGCTGCCTTGACAACGCGCCGGAAGTCTGCTGCTATATGACCAAAAGAGTAAATCCGGTCATAAAATTCAAGGAGGTGTGCGCCGTGGCATTTACGGAGGAACAAAACGAGACGATCCGAAGGGATCTGGTGCAGGAGGCCCGCCGCTGCGGTGCGAGCATCGGCATGCGCAAGACCTCCGTGGAGCAGCTGGTCGACGCCGTCGGCATTTCCAAAGGCTCGTTCTATAAATTCTTCGAGTCCAAGGAGCTGCTGTTTCTCGCCGTGCTCGAGGACATCCACGCCGAGTGCTTTGCCATTGCGCAGACGTCCTTGGAGGGCAACGCGGCGCTGCCGCCCGCAGAGCGCGCCACGGAGGCGATTCTCACCGCCTGCCGCTGGCTGTCCGAGACGCGGGCGCTGGTGTTTATCGAAAATGACGCGGAGTTTCTGCTGCACCGCCTCCCGAGCGAGGTCAAGGCAGCGCACTACCACGACGACGAGGTGCACATCCGCGCGCTGCTGGAGGGCAGCGGCCTGCAGCCCAAGGGCGGCACACCGCTGGCCGCCGCAGCCATCCGCGGCCTGATTCTGACCGTCTCCCACCAGGAGCAGATCGGCGAAGCCTACCCCCAAGTCCTGCGCCTCCTAGTCTGCGGCGCATGCAGGGAGCTTTTTCATGATGAATGAGGAATGAGGAATGATGAATTATGGTGTGCCTGACGGCTCGGATTAAAATCTGCTGCGGCGGGAAAGGGACGAGGGTTACGGATTGCCGCGTCGCTGCGCTCCGACCGGCAAGCGGAGTGCCCGCATCCGTAAGGCGGCAAGCCGCCAACGGCTGCGACATCGCAATGACAAGAACGGAAGCATGCCCCAAATTTGTCATTGCGAGGCCCTGAAAGGGCCGTGGCAATCTCGTGCAGGCACGATCGATTTTGATGTATGCCATCGAGCAATAATGCTAACAAACCAATCCCCAACAAATTCAGCCGCGGAGCTGCGGCTTTTCTTGGGGGTTATAGTTAGCAGCGACTAACTTGCGGCCGGACAAACCGCATTTCAACCGGTCAACAGAAAAATCAAACAAAGGCGGTGAAGCAAATGGAGGCCTTTCTGGGAATCCTGATTCCCTTTGCGGGAACGACGCTCGGGGCGGCGTGTGTGTTTTTTATGAAAAAATCGCTGAACGATCTGGTGCAGCGCTCGCTTGCGGGCTTTGCCGCCGGTGTGATGGTGGCCGCCTCGATCTGGAGCCTGCTGATCCCCGCCATGGAGCAGTCCGCGGCGCTGGGGCGGCTGTCGTTCCTTCCGGCGTTTCTCGGCTTCTGGCTCGGCGTGCTGTTTCTGCTGGCGCTGGATCGCCTGATTCCGCATCTGCATCTCGGCAGCGAGCAGGCCGAGGGCCGCAAAAGTAACCTCAGCCGCACGGCCATGATGGTGCTGGCGGTCACGCTGCACAATATCCCCGAGGGCATGGCCGTCGGCGTGATGTACGCGGGCTTTCTCTCTGAGAGTGCCGAAATCACGGCGGCGGGCGCGCTGGCGCTGTCGCTCGGCATTGCGATTCAGAATTTCCCCGAGGGGGCGATCATCTCGCTGCCGCTCCGCGCCGAGGGGGAGGGGAAGGGCAGAGCCTTCCTCGGCGGCGTGCTCTCCGGCGTGGTGGAGCCGGCCGGCGCGGTGCTGACGCTCCTTTTTGCGCGGCATGTGATACCGGCGCTGCCGTATCTTCTCAGCTTCGCCGCCGGCGCCATGCTCTACGTTGTGGTGGAGGAGCTGATTCCCGAAATGTCGCAGGGGCGGCACTCCAATCTCGGAACGATTTTCTTTGCGGTCGGCTTCAGCCTGATGCTGGCGCTGGACGTTGCGCTTGGTTAAGAAAGGAAGGAAACCATGAAGTACAAAATTGAAAAGAACACGGTGCAGGAGACGCTGATCATCCCGCTCTACGCGCGCAAGGTGTGTTCGGAGCTGTACCCGAGCCTCTACCGCGACGAGACGGCGATTCGGCTGCTCGGGCAGATCGACTACGACTTTTCCGAGGCAGAAAAGAACTCCCGCAGCCTGATGCAGCGCTTCGGCTCGCTGGAGGTCGCCATGCGGCAGAACGACCTCGCCTATGAGGTGCAGGCGTATCTGCACAAGTACCCCAACGCGGCGGTGGTCAATCTGGGCTGCGGGCTGGACGACACCGGACGGCGCTGCGACAACGGGAGCTGCAAGCTCTATAATCTCGACTTTCCCGACGTGATCGCGGTACGAAATGAGCTGTTGCCCGCCGGAGAACGGGAGGAAAATCTCCCCTGCGACCTGAATGACCCCGCGTGGTGCAGCAAAATCGACGCCTCGGGCGGCGCGATCTTCTTTGCCTCCGGCGTGTTTTACTACTTCCTGACCGAGCAGGTCAAGGCGCTGGTGCAGCGCATGACGGCGGCCTTCCCCTGCGGCGCGCTGGTCTTCGACGCCGCGAACCGCACGGCGGTGAAGATGATTGCCAAAACGTGGCTCAAGAGCGCGAAGATCAAGGACGTCGGCGCGTATTTTGCCGTGTCGGACGCCAAAAAGGAGCTTTCCCCGTGGGACAGCCGCCTGCGGGTGTCCAGCCGGGGCTATATGCTGGGCTACAACGACCTGAAGGACCCGTCCGTCAGCGGCTTTTTCCGCTTCCTCGCAAGGCTCGGCGACGGCAGGATGAAAATGCAGATCGTCAAGCTCGAATGGGGAAATCCATAACGAAAAAGGAGAAATTTTCGTGAAAAAGAAATCAGACCTGTCACGCCTGATGGGCTACGCGGGGCGGCACCGGTACCTGACCTACGCCTCGTGGGCGCTGTCAGCCGTCAGCGCGCTGCTGGCGCTGGTGCCGTTTGTGTACATCTGGCGGATTTTGCAGGAGGTGCTGAACGCTGCGCCGGACTATTCCAAGGCGGTCAGCATCCCGCACTACGGCTGGATGGCGGTGCTGTTCGCCGTGCTGGCCTATCTCGTCTACGTCGCGTCGCTGCTGTGCTCGCACCTGTCGGCCTTCCGCGTGGCGACGAACCTGCGGCTGGCGGTGACGGAGCATGAACGAGATTCTCGACTATCCCATCCAGACCGGCAGCGAGCAGCTGACCAACGAGGGCTGCGACATTGTGTTTGACCATGTGGGCTTTGTCTACAACTCCGGCGAGACGGTGCTGCGGGACGTGTCCTTCACGGCCAAGCAGGGCGAGGTCACGGCGCTGGTCGGCCCCTCCGGCGGCGGCAAGACCACCGTTTCCCGTCTGGCCGCCCGCTTCTGGGACTATCAGAAGGGCAAAATCACCGTCGGCGGCATGGACGTTTCCAAAATTGACCCCGAGCAGCTGATGCGCCTGTACGCCATCGTGTTCCAGGATGTGACGCTGTTTAATAACACCATCATGGAGAACATCCGTCTGGGCCGCAGGGACGCCACGGACGAGGAGGTGCTGGCGGCGGCGCGGCTTGCCAACTGCGACGAATTTGCCGAAAAGCTGCCCGACAAGTGGAACACCGACATCGGCGAAAACGGCTGCGCTCTCTCCGGCGGCGAGCGCCAGCGCATCTCCATTGCCCGCGCATTTTTGAAGGACGCGCCGATCATCCTGCTCGACGAAGCCACGGCCAGTCTGGACGTGGAGAACGAAATCCTCATCCAGACGGCGCTGTCCCGCCTGATTCAGAACAAGACCGTGCTGATTATCGCCCACCGGATGCGCACCGTGGCCGGCGCCGCCGCCGAACAGGGCAGCCCCGCCGACCTCTACGCCAAAAACGGCCTCTACACCCACATGGTAAACCTCCAGGCCGAAACCCAAAGCTGGACGATCTAAAGCCAAAACAACCGGCGGCAGGACTCCCCTGCCGCCGGTTGTGATTTGTCAAAAGACGATCCCGTGTGTCATTGCGATGTCGCAGCCGTTGGCGACGAAGAGGTCTTGCGAATGCGGGCACTCCGCTCGCCGGTCGGAGCGAAGCGACGCGGCAATCTCGTGCAGGCAGTTTCGGATTCGCCGTAATCTATCGAATAATCAAAACAATTCTGCGAGATTGCCACGGCCTACGGCCTCGCAATGACAGGAACGGGAGCCGCTTCCGTGTTTGTCATTGCGAGGAGGGCGCAGCCCGACGCGGCAATCCGTTCCCCACCCCGCGCCCGCAGGTACTTCTGCTCTATGCGTAGGGCGCGATGCCCACATCGCGCCGCGCAGGCACTTCCGATTTTACACGATTTGGATGAATAGCAAAAGCACCGTTACACGCTGTAGGGGCGCTCAATGAGCGCCCCTACAGCGCATAACGATACTTTCTGCGCGCGGCGGGTCAGGTGACCCCGTCCTACAAATACGATCGATGCGGCTCGACCTCTCGTCATTCCTTCCAATGCTTCAATTGCGGGACGACGGCCTCCATGTGGGCGCGGACCTGCTCGGCGGGCCACTGGTCGCTGGCCATGTGCGTCACGCAGAAGTCGATGAGCTGTTCCGGACTGGAATACTTGAATTCGCCGCCGCTGTAGCACCATTTGCAGTATTCCTCGTTCGGCGCGCCGTCCGGCTCGTGGCTGAGGATGGCATCCTCCAGCGGCATCCCGCAGCACTGGCAGCGCAGCTCCCGCGGCGAGCCGAGCAGCGTGTTGATCGACACGTCATACAGCGCAGAGAGCAGCTTCAGCGTTTCCGTGTTCGGCACGGTCTGTCCAGTTTCCCAACGCGACACCGCCTGCCGCGTCACGAATACCTTCTCCGCCAGCTCCTCCTGCGATAACCCCTTCTGCGTCCGCAATTTCAGCAAAATATCCTTCGATTCCATAACATCCTCCTAATCGCAGCAAAAAACCGCCGCGTCTCCCATAGC
>CAKUNB010000002.1 GCA_934668285.1 uncultured Oscillospiraceae bacterium
CTCGTGCGCAGGCGCAGCATGACATACTCGCCCGCCCGCTCGCGCAGCGGCACGTGCTCGACCTCGGAGAGAATCTGCCCGTGCTTGGCGATGCCCTGAATGTAGCCGTTCAGATCGCGGAGCGCCGTAAAGCGTTTGCCGTCGAAGTCGCTGGCCGCCGTCGGGCCGAAGCCCAGATATTCGCCGCCGGTCCAGTACTTCATATTGTGCTTGGAGGCAAAGCCGCGCTTGGCAAAGTTGGAAATTTCGTAGTGCTCGTAGCCGTAGGAGCGCAGAATTTCGCACGCGTCAAGATACATGTCGGCCTGCACGTCGTCGTTCGGCAGATTTGCGCAGTCCTTGTACTCAAACAGCGGCGTGCCCTCCTCGACCTTGAGCGCGTAGCAGGACACATGCTCCGGCCGCATCCGCGCGATATGCTCGACGGTCTCCTGCCAGCCCCTGCGGGTCTGGTTGGGCAGGCCGTACATCAGGTCGAGCGAAATATTGGCAAAGCCGACCTGCCGCGCCTTCTGCATGGCGGTCTGCGCCTGCTCAAAGTTATGCGGACGGCCGAGTGCCTTGAGCATGGCGTCGTCGTCGGACTGTACGCCCAGCGACAGCCGGTTGAAGCCCGCGCGAAGCATCCGCTTGAGCCCCTGCACATTCACGCTGTCGGGGTTGGCCTCGACGGTGATTTCCGCCTCGACGCTCAGGCGGAAGCTGCGGTGAATTTCGTCGAGAATCTTTTCCAGATTCTCCGCGCCGAAGAAGCTGGGCGTGCCGCCGCCGAAATAGACCGTGTCGACGATGTGATTCGGCGCGAGGCGGCCGCTTTCGCGGATATGGTCGGCGAGCGCCTGCAGATAATCATCCGTAACGTGCCGGTCGCGGCCGCCGCCAATGGAGTAAAAGTCGCAGTATTCACACTTGCTCTTGCAGAACGGGATGTGGACATAGATGCCCAGCCGCTGCTCGTCTCCGGCCTGCTTGGAAAGGAAAAAAGCCATGTGTTATTTCTCCCCAATCTTCGCTTGAATAAACGTGCGGAAGTCGTCGACGCTGCCGGTCTCAAAGCCGTCCTTCGCCAGGAAGAACCACTGCCGCGCGCTGCACCGCAGGAGCAGCAGGTGCTCCGTCTCGCGCAGCTCCGAAATTTTGGAGTAGCCCTCCACGATCAGATCGTCGCATTCCTCCACGGACTGCGCCAGCGAATGGTCAAAAAACTCCGTCGTCAGATGCAGCGCATTGGAATGGTAGCGGCGCTGCAGGTCGCTTTCCCAGCGCTTGAGCGCCCGCTTGTCGTTGGACAGACGGCTGTAGACAAAAAAGGCGAGCACCAACACCAGCAGACCCGCCATATACAGGCGGTCGGTCGCCTTGGTCGTAACATACTGCCATATGGTCAGCCCCAGCAGCACCACGATCAGACCGATGCCGACAAAGCTGATATATTGCGTGACCTTCGGCACAAGCCTTTTCGACGCCTCGAGCTGAGATTCCGCGCAGAGCGTCGTCTTTACCACAAATTTTGCCGGCTCCAGCGGCTCGGCGGTCGCTTCTTCGGCGATCTCCGAGGCTTCCGTGACGGGCTCGACGGCAGTCTCCTCCGCCGGTGTAAGATTCTTTTCGTTTTCCATATGTTCTCCTATCCTGCCCCGCAGGGCATTTCCTGTGAAATCCGCATGGTTTTCATCCTTGTGGGGGCGATTTGCGCCCAAACGCATTCCTTGCGTAGGGCGGGGTGTCCTCACCCCGCCCTATGCATTTTGGGGTAGTGCGCGCTGTGAAAGGTCAGTTTTCTGTTGTCTGCGCTTCTTCCTCGGCGGCCTCGGTGCGCTGGACGGCGATGACGCGGTTGCCGTCCTCGATGCGCATCAGAATCACGCCCTGCGTATCGCGGCGGTAGACGCTCACACCGCTGACCGGCATGCGGATGACCACACCGCCGGACTCGATGAGCAGGATATCGTCCTCCTCGCTGACGATCGCCGCGCCTGCAACAAGGCCGGTTTTCTCGGTCAGCCGGTAGCCGCGCATGCCCTTGCCGCCGCGAGACTGGACGCTGTCGCCGCGCAGGTATTCCTCGACCTGCGTCCGTTTGCCGTAGCCGCGCTCGGTGACGGTCAGCAGGCACTTGCCCGGCTCGGCCACCGCCGCTGCGACCACGCAGTCGTCGTCCGTCAGGCGGATGCCGCGCACGCCTGTGGCCATGCGGCCCATGCAGCGCACGTCCTGCTCGTTGAAGCAGATCGTCATGCCGTTGCGCGTTGCAATCAGGATATTGTCGTCGCCCGTCGTCTTCATCACGGCGATCAGCTCGTCGCCCTCGTCGAGATTCAGCACGCGGATGCCCGCCTTTCTGGCCGTGTAGGCCTCGTCGAGCTGTAGGCGCTTGACCGTGCCGTTGCGCGTGACCATCATCAGGTACTCCGTATCCGTAAACTCACGCGTCAACAGCATTGCGGTGACCCGCTCGCCGCTTTCCAGCGGGAGAATGTTGACGATATTTGTTCCCTTCGCCGTCCGTCCCGCCTCGGGGATCAGATAACCCTTGCGGCGGTGGACGCGCCCGAGGTTCGTAAAGAACAGCAGGTAGTCATGCGTCGAGGCGATGAACAGATTCTTGATGTAGTCCTCGTCCTTCAGCGTCTGACCGGAGACACCGCGGCCGCCGCGACGCTGGCTGCGGTAGGTGTCGACCGGCAGGCGCTTGATGTAGCCCGCGTTCGACAGCGTGTAGCAGCACGCCTCCTCCTCGATGAGGTCCTCGTCGTCGATTTCGTCCTCGACGTCCTGAATCTCCGTGCGGCGCTCGTCGCCATACTTGTCACGGATCGCGGTCAGCTCGTCGCGGACGATGCCCTTGACCAGCTCCATGTCGCCCAGCACACGGTTATAATAGGCGATTCGCTCCTCCAGCTCATCGTATTCGGCCTGTAACTTGTCTTTTTCGAGACCCTGCAGGCGCTTGAGCTGCATGTCCAGGATGGCCTGCGCCTGTACCTCGCTCAGGCCGAAGCGCGCCATCAGCTTTTCCTTCGCGTCGTCGTAGGCGCTGCGGATGATGTGGATGACCTCGTCGATGTTGTCCTGCGCGATGAGCAGGCCCTCGAGCAGATGGGCGCGTTCCTGTGCCTTTTTGAGGTCGTAGCGCGTCCGGCGGATGACGACCTCCTCCTGATGCGCGAGATATTCGTCCAGAATTTCGCGCAGCGACAGCACCTTCGGCTGGCTCTGGTTCTTGACGAGGGCCAGAAGGTTTGCCGAGAAGGTCGTTTGCAGTGCGGTCTGCGCAAACAGGCGGTTTAACACGACCTGTGCGTTCGCGTCACGCTTCAGCTCGATGACGATGCGCATGCCGTTGCGGTCGGATTCGTCGCGGATGTCGGAGATGCCCTCGAGGCGTTTTTCGTTGACCTGATCGGCCATACTCTTGATGAGCATCCGTTTATTGACCTGATACGGGATTTCCGTCACGATAATGCGCTGGCGATTCTGGCCGAACTCCTCCAGCTCCGTTCGGGCGCGCATCGTAATGCGGCCCTTGCCGGTAGCGTACATGCTGCGGATGCCCGCGCGGCCGAGGATCAGGCCCTTTGTCGGGAAGTCAGGGCCGGTGATGTGCTCCATTAGGTCAAAGAGCGTCGCCTCCGGATTTTCCAGCACGCAGAGGCAGGCGTTGATGACCTCGGTCAGGTTATGCGGGGGGATGTTCGTCGCCATGCCAACCGCGATACCGGACGAGCCGTTGACCAGCAGGTTCGGGAAGCGGCAGGGCAGCACGCGCGGCTCCTTGCGTGATTCGTCGAAGTTCGGGTCCCAGTCGACCGTGTCCTTTTCGAGGTCGCGGAGCATCTCGTTGGAAATTTTTGACAGGCGCGCCTCCGTGTAACGGTACGCAGCAGGGGGGTCGCCATCGACGGAGCCGAAGTTGCCGTGGCCATCGACGAGCATGTAGCGCATGGAAAAGTCCTGCGCCAGGCGGACGAGCGCGTCGTAAACCGACGCGTCTCCATGCGGATGATACCGGCCCAGCACGTCGCCGACGCAGGTTGCCGACTTCTTAAATGGCTTGTCCGAGGTCAGATTATCCTCATACATTGCATACAGAATGCGCCGGTGCACCGGCTTCAGTCCGTCGCGCACGTCCGGCAGAGCGCGCCCGATGATGACCGACATCGCGTACTCCATGTAGCTGGTTTTCATCTCATGGACAAGCTCCGAGGTCACAATCGCCTGATTCGGGAACAAAATGTCCTCCGGCTTGTAGTCCTTCTTATGTGCCAAGGTGTTTCCTCCTTGATTTAATTTTTCCGTTCATGTTATTGTTTAAAAAGAGGCAAGTGCTCCCCCTTTTGTCATTGCGAGGAGCGAAGCGACGTGGCAATCCGTAACTCCCGTCCCTTTATCTTCCATAACTGCCTGCACGAGATTGCCACGGCCTGCGGCCTCGCAATGACAGACTCGGCAGATTTTCCGTTTCCGTCATTTTAAATAGCAAAGTGGCAGCTCCCTCCTTGTCATTGCAAGGAGCGAAGCAACGCGGCAATCCGTAACCCCGTTTCCTTACTCCCACTCCAATGATAAGTCCTTCCATTTTGGGTTCATCGTATTTACAAGTGCATTCTTTTTTGCACGTGACCAGCTCTTGATTTGTTTTTCGCGTTCAATCGCTGCTCGCACGTCCGATGTAGCTTCATAGTATACCAGCTTATGAACATGATAGCGCTTCGTGAAGCTGTCCACTAATTCATTTCTGTGTTCAAAAAGCCGCCGTTCTAAATCATTGGTTACTCCAACATATAAAACGGTATTCAGCTTATTTGTAAGGAGATAAACATAGTACTGCATAGAATCTCCTTTTTCGTCTGTTGTCACTGCAAAGAACGAAACGACGACGCAGCTTTCCCCTTTGTCATTGCGAGGAGCGAAGCGACGTGGCAATCCGTATCTCCCGTCTCTTTATCTTCCATAACTGCCTGCACGAGATTGCCACGGCCCTTTCAGGGCCTCGCAATGACAGACTTGGAAGTCTTGACGTTAATAGTCCAGATTTGCGACGTATTTTGCGTTTTGCTCGATGTATTCCTTGCGCGGCTCAACCTTTTCGCCCATGAGTAGGGTGAAAATTTCGTCAGCCTTGACGGCGTCCTCCAGTTCGATGCGCTTGAGGGTGCGGCGTTCGGGGTCCATGGTCGTTTCCCACAGCTCGTGGGGGTTCATTTCGCCGAGGCCCTTGAACCGTGAGATGTCAATTTTTGCATTTGGATTATCCGCGCGCAGCTCGGCGGAAATTTCGTCGCGCTCCTCGTCGGAGAACGCCACGCGCGTGGTCTTGCCGCGGATGAGCTTATACAGCGGCGGCATGGCGGAGTACACGTAACCTTGCTCAATCAGCGGGCGCATGTAGCGGAAGAAGAACGTCAGCATCAGCGTGCGGATATGGCTGCCGTCCACGTCGGCATCGGCCATGATGACGATCTTGTGGTAGCGCAGCTTTTCAAGGTTGAATTCCTCGCCGATGCCCGCGCCGAGGGCGGTGATGACGGGCTGCAGCTTGTCATTTCCGATGACCTTGTCCTCGCGGACGCGCTCGACATTTAACATTTTACCCCAAAGCGGCAGGATCGCTTGAAAACGGGAGTCGCGCCCCTGCGTGGCGGAGCCGCCTGCGGAGTCGCCCTCGACGATGTAGATTTCCGTCAGGGCGGGGTCGGTTTCGTTGCAGTCGCGGAGCTTGTCGGGCATGGCCGCGCCGCCGAGGGCCGTTTTGCGGCGAATGCTCTCGCGGGCCTTTCGCGCGGCCTCGCGGGCGCGGTTGGCGGTCATGGCCTTTTCCAGAATCACGCGCGCAACGGCGGGGTGTTCCTCGAAATACTCCGTTAATTGACTTGTAACAACATTATCCACCAGCGTCCGGATGTAGGCGTTGCCCAATTTTGCCTTCGTCTGGCCCTCGAACTGCGCGTCGGTCAGCTTGACGGAAATGACCGCCGTCAGACCCTCGCGGCAGTCCTCGCCGGAGACCTTGTCGTTGTCGCTTTTAATGACGCCAATCTTCGTGCCGTAGGCATTCATGACGCGCGTCAGCGCGGTCTTGAAGCCCGTTTCGTGCATACCGCCCTCCGGCGTATGGATGTTATTCGCAAACGAAACCAATGTTTCGTTATAGCTATCCGTATATTGCAGCGCGACCTCGGCCTGCGCGTCGTTCTTCGTGCCGGACATGTAGACGACCTCGGTGTGCAGCTCGGTCTTGTGGCGGTTGTGCCAGCGGACGAACTCGCGGATGCCGCCCTCGTAGCACATCGCGTCGGACGGGCCGTCCTCGGTGCGCCGGTCGCTGATTGTAATATGCAATCCCGCATTTAAAAATGCCTGCTCGCGCATTCTGGTATGCAGAATTTCATAATCATATTCCAGCGTGTCGAACATTTCGGGGTCGGGCTTGAATGTCACGCTGGTGCCGTGGCGCTCCGTGTCGCCGACGACGCGCATTTCCTGCGTGATATGGCCACGGGCGAATTTCATCTGATAGATTTTGCCCTCTTTATGAACCTCGACCGTCAGCCATTCGGACAGCGCGTTGACAACTGACGCGCCAACGCCGTGCAGGCCGCCGGAGACCTTGTAGCCGCCGCCGCCGAACTTGCCGCCGGCGTGCAGAACGGTGTAGACGACCTCGAGCGCCGGCCGGCCGGTCTGCGCCTGGATGTCCACGGGGATGCCGCGGCCGTCGTCGGTAACGGTGATGGTGTTGCCGGGGTTGATCGTCACGGTGATGTGCTTGCAGTAGCCCGCGAGCGCCTCGTCGATGGAGTTATCGACAATCTCGTAGACCAGATGGTGCAGGCCGCTCGACGAGGTCGAGCCGATGTACATACCCGGACGCTTCCGGACGGCCTCGAGGCCCTCCAGTACCTGAATTTGTGACGCGTCATATTCTTCCTGTACTGTTGTGTTCATCAATTCTTCGGACATGGGACGTCCTCCTTGAATACTAAATGTCAGATTTTTGCGCCCGCTTTTCGATTGCGGCGGCGTTGAATTGCGTTAAATAAACGCGGTTCAGGCCGAATTCCTCGGTGAGTAAAAAGCTCTTGGGCAGCTCGCCGGAAACATCGACGACCTCGCCCTGCCGCTCGGCCTCGGCCAGAAATGCGCGGGTATGGCGCGAACAGGAGGTGTTGTCGAGATCAAAAATCCCGATCACCGCCCGATCCCGCACCGCCATATCCCCGCCGATGGGAAGATACATAAAGTTGCTCCTTTTAAGAAAGAATCCTTCCGTCCTCGATGCGCAGGACTTGGCCCAACTTCGTCAGGCGGTCGGTTTCGCAGCAGGTGATGAAGACCTGCCCGCCCTTGAGATGGTTCAGCACGAAATCCTGTCGTCCGACGTCCAGCTCGGAGAGCACGTCGTCGAGCAGCAGCAGCGGCTCCTCGCCGGAGTCGCGGCGCAGCAGCTCGCGCTGGGCCAGCTTCACGGAAATCGCCGCCGTGCGCGTCTGCCCCTGTGAGGCAAAGGCCGCGACGGGCAGCCCGTTGATCGCCGCCAGAAAATCGTCCTTGTGCGGTCCGGACAGGCACTGGCGGCTCTCCAACTCGGCCCGCGCGTGGGTCTTCTGGTGCTCCGTTAGCTGCTGCCGCAGCGTTTCCGTCGCGGCAAAGGGATCCACGACGGTCGAAACGGTCTGATACGTCAGCGTCAGCGTCTCCTTATCGCCGGAAAATTCCTTGTGATAGGCTGCGCTGACCTCGCCGAGCGCCTGCAAAAACCGCGCCCGATAGGAGATGATCAGCGCGCCGAGCTGCGCCATCCGCGCGTTATACTCCGGCAGGATCGCCAGCATCGACGGCTCGCCGTCGCGCAGAATCGCCGATTTCTGCTCCAACAGCCGCGAATATTCGCTCAGAATCGCGTCATAATTTGGCCGTAATTGACAGATTACATTATCTAATAGTTTTCTCCGCGGCGCGGCGCCTTTTTTCAGCACCAGCAGGTCCTCCGGACAGAACAGCACACTCGTCAGCACGCCCGCGATGCCCGCCGCCGTCTTCTGCTTCACGCCGTTGAGCCAGAGCTGGCGCGGTCGGCGGCCGGAAAACAGCACCGCCCGCAGTGTCTGCTCACGCTCCTGCGACACCAGCGCCGCCGAAAGCTCCGCGAACTCCGCGTTAAATTGAATCAACTCCTGCTCCCGCCGCGTCCGGAACGAGCTGGTGGTGGAAAGGTAGACGATCGCCTCCAGCAGATTCGTCTTGCCGTTGGCGTTGTCGCCGACGAGCAGATTCACACCCGAAACAAACTGCGCCGCCGCCTCCGTATAGTTGCGGAAGCCGCGCAGATACAGCTCATTGAGCTGCATGCCGGACCAGATACGTCACGCCGTCAAAGCCGACCCTGTCGCCGTCGTAGAGCTTCTTTCCGCGCATGGTGCAGGGCGCGCCGTTCACCGTGACCGCGCCGTCCTGAATGAAATTTTTTGCCATACCACCGGAGGAAACGGCGTTGGCCAGCTTCAGAAAGCTCTCGAGCTTGATAAACTCCGTCGTAATCTCCACGGGGATTTCTTCGGCGGACACCCGCCGCACACGAACCTTCATTTTTAACTCCTTAGTGCAGTCTTACAGGTAATACCATATAGGCAAAGTCCTTTTTGTCGTCCACCGGCGTGAATACGATGGGGCTGAGGCCGTTTTTCAGCTCCAGCGTCACGACCTCGCTCGGCACGGCGCGCAGCGCATCAAGCAGGTACCGGCAGTTAAAGCCGATCTCCAGCTCGCCGCCGTTACCGGCCACGGGGCAGGTGTCGTGCGCAGAGCCGACGGTGTTGACCGTCCGCAGATCGGCAAAATTCTCGCCAAAGACGCAGCGGACGGGACTTTTAATTTTTTCCGACACGATCAGGCTCACGCGCTCGATCGACGCGGTCAGCTCCGCGACGTTCGCGGTCAGGATCGTCTCACTGTTGGTCGGCACAACGCGCCGCCAGTCGATAAATTCGCCCTCGAGCACGCGGCAGACAAGCGTCGCGTCGCCGATCATGAACAGGATGTGCTTCGTGCCGAGGATAAAGGTCACCTTATCGTCCGTATCGGTCAGTATTTTTTCCACCTCGCGCAGGCCGGTGGCGGGGACGACGAATTTCAGCTCCCGCCCGATCGGCTCCTCTGCGTGCCACGTCCGGCGCGCCAGCCGGAAGCTGTCGACCGCGACCATCGTGATCGTGCTGTCGCTGACCTCCATGAGGCAGCCGGTGTGGATCGGCCGCGCCTGATTTTCCGACACGGAGAAGATCGTCCCGCCGATCATCTCGCGCAGCGCGCTCTGCGGCATAGAGATGCCTTTTTCGGCGTTGACGTCCGGCAGCTCCGGATAGTCCTCCGCGTCCATCGCCGTGATGGTAAACGACGATGCGCCGCCGCGGATGGAGACTTGTAATTTGTCGTCCACCGTCACCGTGACCTCCTCGTCGGGGAGCTTACGCACGATGTCGAAGAACAGGCGCGCCGGCATGACGCACGCACCGGCCTCGGTGACCGCAGCGGCGACCTTCACGGTGATGCCCGTCTCAAGGTTGAAGCCGGTCAGGCTGATGCCCAATCCCGCGCGCAGCAGGATGCCCTCAAGGCAGGGAATCGTGCTCTTCGGCGAGACGGTGCGCCCCGCAACGGACAGCGCCGAAACCAGCAGCGCTTTTTCACAGGTAAACTTCATGGGAAAAACCTCTCTTTCTATCTTTCTATATAGACAGGTAGGAAATATATAGTATTCGTAGTAGAGCCGGTGCATTTGTGCAAAACCGGCGCGGGGCCGGAAATTTCAAGGCGTTATGATCCACAGGCATCTGTGCAGAATAAATAAGTTATTGACAGGCTTTTTTCAAATCATGCGCAGGACAATCCATGCACAGCCAAGTTTTGCACAGTACACAGCCCCTGTGCAGAGAAAAAAGTAAAATAACGTGTAGACAATATCGATTTTGTCCGTAGGGCGGGCTTACCTAAGCCCGCCGCAGGCAGTGTCGATTTAGTGAATAATAAATAATGGGGGTATGCCTTTCGGCACGGATTGAACTATCCGCTGCGGCGGGGACGGGGTTTCCCTTTTGTCATTGCGAGGAGCGGAGCAACACGGCAATCTCGTGCAGGCAGTTTCGAATTCGCTGAAATCTTTCGGAAAATCAAAACAATTCCGCGAGATTGCCACGGCCCTTTCAGGGCCTCGCAATGACAAACATGGAAGCTTTGGCCGTCTGACTACAGTCTCGAATTGATATTGGCCGTAATATCGCGGATATTATCCTGCAGGCCGTTGGCGGAGTTTGGCAGCTCCTCCTCCACGCGGCGGATGGCGTGGAGCACCGTCGTATGATTCTTTCCGAACGGCTCGGCAATGTCCGGCAGGGACAGCGTAGTGAGCTTGCGGATCAGGTACATGGCCACCTGCCGCGCCTCGACGGTGGTTTTGTTCTTCTGCGTGCCGCGCAGCACGGCCTCCTCGAGCGAATAGAACCGGCAGACCTCGCTGATGATCAGCTCCGGCGTCGGTACGTTCTGCGCCTTGATCTTGTACATGTCCTTGATCGCGCGGGAGACGTTCGCTACGTCCATCGGCATACCGGTCAGATCGTGGTAGGCCTTGATTTTCTTGACCGTGCCCTCAAGCTGGCGGACGTTGTTTGTGATATTCTCCGCGATATAGTTGCACACGTCGTCCGGCAGGGTAATGCCCATTTCCAGCGCTTTATTTTTGGTGATGGCCCAGCGTGTTTCGTAGTCGGGCGGCTGGACGTCCACCATCAGGCCCCATTCAAAGCGCGTCCGCAGCCGCTCCTCGAGCCGCAGCATGTCGCTCGGCACGCGGTCGGAGGTCAGAACGATCTGCGAATGGTTGTCGTATAAGCTGTTGAAGGTGTGGAAAAATTCCTCCTGCGTCTGATCCTTACCGGCGATAAACTGAATATCGTCCATCAGAAACAGGTTGGCATTGCGGTATTTGTCGCGGAATTCAAAGTTTTTGCCGCTGCGCACGGCCTCGATGAATTCGTTCGTGAATTGCTCGCCGGTCAGGTAGACGATATTGTAGTCCGGATGGCGGCGCTGGATGCGGTTGGCGATGGCGTACAGCAGATGCGTCTTGCCAAGGCCGGACTGGCCGTAGATAAACAGCGGATTATACACCGTGGTGCGCTCCTCCGCAACGGCCTCCGCCGCGGAAAAGGCGTGCTGATTCGTCGAGCCGACCACGAAGGACTCAAAGGTATACTGCGAATTGCATTCGACAAAGGAGCGCTTTTTCTTTCCCATGGAATACTGGGGAAATTCCTCGTCGTCGAGCACGACCAGCTCAATTTTCGTCTGGAACTGCTCGCGCATCGCGTCCTTGATCAGCTCCGCGTAGCGATTTAAGATGACGTCCTTGCGAAACGGCGAGGGAGAAAAAACCACCAGCTTGCCGTCGTTCAGCTCCACGATCTCCGCATCGTCGAAGAACATCGCCACCGCAGCCGAGGGGGAATGCTGCTCCAGATAGGACAGAACACGTGACCAGACATAGGCGTTGGAATACATAGCAGACTCCTTTCCGGTAGAATATTTCAGCAAAATTATAGCACAAAAATCAAGAAAAAGCAAGCGAATACATTATTATAAAAGAAATTGGTGCACAGCCGCGTGCAACAATTTCAGAAGCAACGCGGTCATGCACCAAATAGAAATATGTTATAGAACAAGAAACAACGTTTCTCATTTTACGCAGGGGACAAGGCCTACTGCACCAGCGCGGCGTAGGCGGCGATTAGCTCCTGTGCGGCCTTGAGGGAGTTTTCTCCGGCGCGGAGGTTGAGGGTCAGAATCGGCTTGTCGGCCTTCGGAGAGAGGAAGATGCGCTTTTGATAGGCCGTCTGCCCGCAGAGGGCCGCAATCGCCTCAAATTCGAAGCGCGACAGCGTGAGGAGAATCGTCCGCCCCTTCTGCGATAGGTCTGTCACGCCCAAAGCAGCGGCTCTGGCGCGCAGGAGCGCAATATCGATCAGATTCAGCGCGCCCTTCGGCGGGTCGCCGTAGCGGTCGACCATCTCGTCGAGCAGCTCCTCGGCGTCCTCCTGCGAGCGGATGGCCGCCATGCGGCGGTACAGATCCATCCGCTGCTCGCCGGACGGAATATAATTCTTGTCGATATTCGCCGTCACGTCCAGATCGGCGGTGCAGCTGACCTCGTCGACGGGCTTTTCGCCGCGCTCCTCGAGCACCGCATCCTCCAGCAGCTTCAGATACAGGTCGTAGCCCACGGACATCATGTGCCCCGACTGCGCCGCGCCGAGCAGCGTGCCCGCGCCGCGAATTTCGAGGTCGCGCATGGCAATTTTGAAGCCCGAGCCGAATTCCGCGTAGTCGCGGATGGCGTTCAGGCGCTTTTCCGCGTCCTCGGTCAGTACCTTGCCGCGCCGGAAGGTCAGGTAGGCGAAGGCGTGGCGGCTGCTGCGGCCAACGCGGCCGCGAATCTGGTGCAGCTGCGCAAGACCGAGCTTGTCCGCATCCTCAATGATCAGTGTATTGACATTTGAAATATCAATGCCCGTTTCAATGATCGTCGTGCAAACCAGAATTTGCAGCTCGCCCTCGGCCATGCGCTGCATGACGTCGCTCAGCTCGTCCTCGCTCATCTTGCCGTGGGCGATGCCGACCTCCGCATCGGGCAGGGCCTTCTTGATCCGCGCGGCGCACTGTGCGATCGATTCCACGCGGTTGTGCAGATAGTACACCTGCCCGCCGCGCTCGATCTCACGGCGCATTGCGTCCACCAGCACCGGCTCGGCGTATTCCAGCACGAACGTCTGCACCGGATAGCGGTCATGCGGCGGTTCCTCAATCGTGGACATGTCGCGGATGCCGGACAGGGCCATGTTCAGCGTGCGCGGGATGGGCGTTGCCGACAGCGTCAGCACGTCCACACCCTTGGCAAGCTCCTTGAGCTTTTCTTTATGCGTCACGCCGAAGCGCTGCTCCTCGTCCACGACCAGAAGGCCGAGGTCCTTGAAGCACACATCCTTCTGCAGCAGCTTGTGCGTGCCGATGACAAGGTCGAGCGTGCCCGCCGCGAGGTCAGCCAGCGTTTTGCGCTGCTGTCCCGCCGTGCAGAAGCGCGAGAGGACGCCAATATTGACCGGAAAGCCGCGAAACCGCGCGACAGCGGTCGTATAATGCTGCTGCGCCAGCACCGTCGTCGGCACCAGAATTGCCGCTTGTTTGCCGTCTAAAATTGCTTTCATAACAGCACGTAATGCAACCTCCGTTTTGCCGAAGCCCACGTCGCCGCACAGCAGCCGGTCCATCGGCTGCGGCGCCTCCATGTCGCCCTTGATCTCGTCGATCGAGCGGAGCTGGTCGTCGGTTTCTGCGTAGGGGAAGTTCTGCTCGAATTCCGCCTGCCACGGCGTGTCGGCGGCGAAGGCGTGGCCCATCCGGCGCTTGCGCTCGGCGTAGAGGCGGATCAAATCCTCCGCTAAGTCCTTGACCGCCGCCTTAGTCCGCGCCTTCGTCTTTTCCCACTGGTCGCCGCCGAGGCGGTTGAGCTTCACCGGCGCGTTTTCGCCGCCGCCGATGTACTTGGAGATCAGGTCGAGCTGCGTCGCGGGGACGTAGAGCGTGTCGCTGCCTTGATAGGCGATTTTCACGTAGTCCTTCACCGCGCCGTCAATTTTCATCTGCTCCATGCAGACATAGCGCCCGATGCCGTGGTACTCGTGGACGATCAGGTCGCCGGGCGTGAGATCGGCGAAGGAGTCCAATTTTTGCCGATTGGTTGCCTTTTGCCGTTTTTTTCTGGGTTTTTCCCGCGTTTGCGCGAGCAATTGTCCCTCGGTCAGCACGGCGAGCTTCAGATCGGGGTATTCCATGCCGTTCGGCAGTGCGCCGTCGGCCAGCAGAATCTGCCCCGCCCTCGGCAGCGCCGTCAGCGGAAAGGCGAGAAAGGCGGACAGGCCCTTTTCGCGCAGGAGACCTGCCAGAATTTCGCCGCGCCGCCGGTTGCCGCAAAGCACGAGCGAGGCAAAGTCGTTTTTCTGATAGAAGGTCAGGTCGGTCACGGCCGCGTCCAGATTGCCGCCGTAGGACGGCAGCTGCTTAGCGGTGATGCTGATCAGCGCCTTTGGCGGCAGCGCCTCGGGATAGGACGCGGCGAGGAAGGAGTCGAGAAACACAACCGCGCGGCCCTGCAGGCCGCTGCAGACCGTTTCCCAGTCGGCGGAAAATTCGCACAGCTCTCCGCACAGCACGCCCGCCTGCAGCAGGCTGTCGAGCATCATGCCCTCCTCGTTGACCGCGCGCTCGGCGGCGCGGCGCAGGTTGCCGTGGTCGCAGAAAAAGACTACCGCGTCGGCGGGCAGATAGTCCGCCGCGCAGGCAAAGTCCGGATAGATCAGCGCCATGTAACGGTCAGCGGCGGAGAGGGTCACGCCCGCGCCGATGGCCTCAGTGTCCTCGGCCAGCGTCCGCAGGAGCGCCTCGTTCGGCGTTTTCCGGCGGCGCAGGCGGGCCTGCAGCGCGGTCAAGTCCTCTACCAGACCCGCGATGCCGTCCGGATGCAGGCCGGGCAGCGTTTCGGCCACCGGCAGGAGCGTCGCCTCCTCGGCGTTCTCCGTCCGCCGCTGCGTTACTGGGTCAAAAAAGCCCATTGCGTCGATCTCGTCGCCAAAGAATTCCACGCGGACGGGCGCGTCATGCGCCGGCGAGAAGAAATCCACAATGCCGCCGCGCACGGAAAACTGCCCCACGCCCTCGACGAGCGTTCCCCGCGCATAGCCGCACTGCACCAGCCGCTCGGCCAGCGTCTCCGGCGCGAGCACCGCGCCCGGCGCCAGCCGCAGCGCGCAGGAAAAGAGCGTCTGCTTCGGCATGGTGCGCTTGGCCAGCGCCTCCCACGTCGTCAGCAGCACCGGATACGGCGCGTTGGGGGAGGCGGCAGTTGAAAGGCCTTTTCCGAGGTCATAGAGCACGCGCAGGCGCTTCTGTTCCCAGCCGCGCGAGATGGCCGAGGCGTTGTGAAAGGTCAGATCGCGCGACGGCAGCACCGTCCCCTCCGTGCCGAGCAGGGCGGAAAGCTCCATCTGCGTCCGGCGCACGGCCAGCTCGTCCTGGCAGACGATCACCGCCGGACGGCGCGTCTCGTGGCAGAGCGAGGCGATGAGATGCGTGCGATTGATCTGCGCTGCGCCGGAAACGCCGGCCACGGCATTGCGCTCCACCGCCGCGCAGAGCTGCCGGTACTCCGCCAGCCCCCGCAGCGCCTCTAATAAGAATCGCTCCATAAAAAACCTCCAAAAAGGCAGATAGTATCGTGAAACGCCGTAAGGGCGCTCATCGAGCGCCCGCGTGCAGGCAGTATCAGTTTAGTGAATCGTGAATAATGGTGGTGTGCCTTCGGCACCAATTAAAAATCCGCTGCGGCGGGGACGGGGGACTCCTCCAGTCACGGCTTCGCCGTGCCAGCTCCCTCAGAGAGGGAGCCAAGGCCGCGCTGCGGCGCGGAAGGGACGGGGGATGCGGATTGCCACGTCGGGCTGCGCCCTCCTCGCAATGACGAATTTGGAGGATGCTCCCGTTCTTGTCATTGCGAGGAGCGAAGCGACGTGGCAATCTCGTGCAGGCAGTTTCGAATTCGCCGAAAGCGATCAGTAAATCAAACCTATCCCGCGAGATTGCCACGGCTGCAAAGCAGCCTCGCAAGGACAGAAACGGGAAGTTTTGTGGTGTACAACAATACTTTCTCTGAACGCACGAATGCGGAAAACGGGCGGCGTGCCCGTTTTCCGTTTGGTGCGACGTTATTCGTCAAAATTGGATCGAATTGCTCATTTTGCCGCGCCGTTGAAGCGGTTCGCGGCGGCGGGGACGCCGTCGGTCAGCACGGCCAGCGCGGCCTCGGCGGCACGCTCGATCGCAGGGCCGAGCGTCTTTTCCTCCGATGCGGAGAAATTCGACAGCACCCAGTCGGCCAGCTCATAGTCCGGATGCGGCTTTGCACCAACGCCGATCTTCACACGCGGGAAGCTCTGCGAATTCAGCCCGCCGATGATGGACTTGATGCCGTTGTGCCCTCCGGCGGAGCCATCCGCGCGGACGCGCAGCCGCCCGACATCGAGCGAAATGTCGTCAAAAATGACGATGATCCGTTCCGGCGGCAGCTTGTAAAACCGCGCCGCGTCCATCACGGACTGGCCGGAATTGTTCATAAATGTCTGCGGCTTGAGCAGGATCAGCTTCTGCCCCTCGTAGACCGTCTGGCCGTACAGCCCGCGGAATTTCGCGCGGTCGACCTTCACGCCGAGGCGCTTTGCCAGCGCGTCGACGGTGCGGAAGCCGACATTGTGCCGCGTTTTTGCGTAGTTGTCGCCGGGATTGCCCAGTCCGACGATCAGCCAGTCGCAGGCAGGCTTGCGAAACAGCATCAGAACAGGCTGGAGATCGACGTCTCGTTATAGATGCGCGTGATCGCCTTGGCAAAGGTCGGCGCGGCGTCGAGCTGGCGGATTTTCTTGCCGGTGTACTCGGCGGGCAGCGGGATGGTGTTCAGGAGCATCAGCTCGTCGATGCAGCTGTCGTCGATGCGCTTGAGCGCGGGGCCGGAGAGCACGCCGTGCGATGCGCAGGCATAGACGGCCTTGGCCTTGCCGATGGTCTTGATGGCCTCGGCGGCGTTGCAGAGCGAACCGGCGGTGTCGACGATGTCGTCAAAGAGGATGCAGGTCTTGCCCTCGACATCGCCGATGACGTTCATGACCTCGCACATGTTGGCGCGCTGGCGGCGCTTATCAACGATGGCCAGACCCATGTGCATCTTCGCCGCAAAGGCGCGGGAACGGGCCACGGAGCCGACATCCGGCGAAACGACGCAGAAATCATTGTGATCGTAAACGGATTCATCAAATTTTGACATATAATAGCGCACAAACAACGGATTACCGACCAGGTGATCGACGGGGATGTCGAAGAAGCCCTGAATCTGCGCCGCGTGGAGGTCCATTGTCAGGACGCGGTCTGCACCGGCCTCGGTGATGAGATTCGCCACGAGCTTGGCCGAGATGGGGTCGCGGCCCTTGGCCTTGCGGTCCTGACGGGCGTAGCCAAAATAGGGGATGACGGCGGTGATGCGGCCCGCAGAGGCGCGACGGAACGCGTCGATCATAATCAGCAGCTCCATCAGGTTGTTGTTGACGGGCTTGCAGGTGGACTGAACCACGAAAACGTCGCAGCCGCGGACGGTTTCGTTGATGGAAACAGAAATTTCGCCGTCGGCAAAGGCAGTTACCGTGCTGTTGCCGAGCTCAAGCCCCAATTCGGTGCAGATACCGCGCGCGAACGGTATGTTGGAATTGGCGCTGAAAACCTTGATTTCTTTTCCGTGTGCGATCATGTTGAGTACCTCTTTATTTTCCGAGCCGAAGCTCAAATTCAACAAAAGCAGCGGTGCGTCGTCCTCGCGGGACGCTATCATACACTGACATTATAACAGGTTTTTGCGCGTTCGTCCACCGATTTTACAGGAGAAACCAAACAAATTCCGCGCACCTTTTCCCAATATTTTTGTCGAAAACAGAAGAATCCAAAAAAGAAAAAACAACAAAAGCAGCATACAAGTCAAATTCATCAGATGAACCGCCAATACGCGCAAGCAGGATCGAAATCCGTTCGTAGGGCGGGCTGCCCTCAGCCCGCCGCGTGCAGGCACCGCCGTTCGCTGCGCAATGGGCATCGGCCCCTACGCGAGGTTGGGGGCGCGGGCATAAAAAGGCAGCGGCCCGGGGTGGGCCGCTGGGGCTTATTCCTGTAGGCCGAGCTTTTCCAGCGCGGCGAGGCGGAGGCAGGTGCAGAAGATGTCCATCGCCTGCCGCAGCTCGGCGACGGGCGGGAGGCTCGGCGCGATGCGGATGTTGCTGTCGTCGGGATCGATGCCGTAGGGATAGGTCGCGCCCGCGGGGGTCATCACAACGCCCGCCTCGGCGCACAGGGCCAGCGCCCGCTTTGCCGTGCCGTGCATCGCGTGATAGGATACGAAATAGCCGCCCCTCGGGCGCGTCCACGCGCCGATGTCCAGCGGCGCGAGCTGCGCGTCGAGCGCGTCGAGCACCGCCTGAAATTTCGGCGCGAGAATCGCCGCGTGACGCTGCATCAGCGCCAGCGTATGCGCCTTGTCGCGCAGGTAGCGGACGTGGCGGAGCTGGTTGACCTTGTCGTAGCTGATGGTCTGCACGGCGATCAGACTCTGTAAGTACTTCTGATTTTCGACCGACGTTGCCATGACGGCTACGCCAGCGCCGGGGAAGGTGACCTTTGACGTGGAGGCGAATTCATAGACCATATCGGCGTTACCGGCGTCGCGGCAGAGGGTCAGAATGTCGCGGAAGGGGACAAAATCACCGAAAATTTCGTGGATGCAATACGCGTTATCCCACATCAGCGCGAAATCCGGCGCGGCGGGACGCAGCGCGGCGAGCCGGTCGACCGTGCGGTCGGAGTAGACGATGCCGTCGGGGTTGGAGTACTTCGGCACGCACCAGATGCCCTTGACCGCCGGATCCAGAACCGCCGCCTCGACCGCGTCCATGTCCGGCCCCTCGGCGGTCATCGGGATGGTGATCAGCTCCGCACCGAAGGATTCGGTAATGCGGAAATGCCGGTCATAGCCGGGCGCGGGGCAGAGAAATTTCACGACCGGCTCCTTCGACCACGGGCGCGGGGAGTTTTTCAGACCGTGGGTGTAGGCCTTGGAAATGAGGTCGTACATCAGCGTCAGGCTGGCGTTGCCGCCGACGAAAATTTCCTCCGGCTGCGTGCCGAGCAGTTCGGCAAACAGGCGCTTTGCCGACGGCAGGCCGCTGACCTCGCCGTAATTGCGCACGTCGAGCGCGCCGTCCATGCAGTCGGCGGGGTCGGAGAGCACGGTCAGAATATCGCTGACCAGATCGAGCTGCTCCCGTCCGGGCTTGCCGCGCGCCATGTTAAGGGAAAGGCCGAGCGCCTTGTAGTGCTCAAATTTTTCCCGCAGCGCGGCATACTCCTCCCGCCGCTCCGCAGCGGATAATTGCTTGTAAGTTTTCATAATATCCACAACCTTTCGGGAAATATACGGATAAACCGTGCAGGCAGTTTCAAATTCGCCGAAATCTGCCGAAAAATCAAAACAATTCTGCGGGATTGCCACGGCGCTTTGCGCCGCGCGGGTACGGTTACGATGTGCGGAGGAATTGGGATTCGCCGTCGGTGTCGGCCAGGTACAGCTCGCGCCCGTCGAGGCGGTAGTCGAAAACGAGGGTGTACGGATCAGCGGCGCCGCCGGTGATTTTGCAGGTCAGCGTATGTCCGCTGACGGTGAACGTGCCGGTGATGGTCTGCGTCTGTGTGCCGCGGTAGACGGCGCTGGCGCTGAGCGTGCCGTCCTCGTTGAAGGTAAAGCTCTCGGTGATGTCCAGCTCGCCGCTGTGGGCGCTCGCCCACGTGCCGACCAGCTCGGCGGGAATGCTGTCCGTCGCCGTCGGCGCTTCTGTCGGTGCGTCCGTCGGCGTTTCTGTCGGCACACCTGCCGCACAGCCTGTGCACAGCAGCGCCGCAATCAAAAGGATCAAAATCAGTCCGCGCTTCATATATCCTCCCTCCAGAGCCGCAGCCGGAAGCTGACCTCGCCGCTCTCCTTGACGCCGCGGACGAAAAAGCCCTCGGCGGTTTCCAGCCGTAGCGTCTCTCCGGCGAAGCACTCGCGGTCAAACTGCACATCCAGCGCCGTGCAGCCCGCGGGGGCGAGGCGCTCGCTGTGCCGGATGTATTGAATGTTGTTCAGGTGGCCGTTCGCGTCGATCTCCTCGGGCAGAATCTGCCACTGCGCGGCGGGTGTCATGTGCTCGGGCAGCGCCGTCCGTCTGGACGGCAGGGCGTCCTCCGGCTCGGCGGTGGGCAGCGACCAGAGGCAATCAATGTGCTTCAGGTTGACCAGCCGCCGCTTCTCCGCGTCGACGAGCACCCACGTCTGTACGGCGCGGCCGACCGGCGTTTCCCCGTCGAAAACGGTAAATTCGCGTAGGCTGGCGGTCGCCGTCGGGCGGCGCAGGAAGGTCGTGACGACCGGCTGCTCCACCGGCAGCCGCGTCAGCCGGACGCTGCACCGCACGAGCATCCACAGGCAGCCGTAGTCCCGCAGCATCCGGTCGTGATCGATGTGCAGGGCCTCGCTGTGCCCGATGGCGGCGGCCTGCAGCGCGGCGGCGGCGTCCGTCATCGAACGAATCGGCGCGGCAGAAAGGGAAAACATCATGGACGACACCTCCGTAATTTTCCCTATTCTACCACGCCGATTTGCGCAAATCAATGAAAAGTTCGGAAAAGTCCGAAGAAATCTCCGGTCGGAAGAAGCACCGTCAGCGGGCGGCCTCCGGCTTTTTCCACGTCCGGACGGGCGGATTTTCCCGCAGGCGGCGGAAAAATTCCTGTAACAGCGCCCGCGCCTCCGCCTCGCAGACACCGGCGGCGACGGCGGGCCGGTGATTATAGGGCAGGGCAAACAGATTCGTCAGGCTGCCGCACGAGCCGGCCTTGGGGTCGGGCGCACCGTAGACCACGCGCGGAATGCGGGCATTGATAATGGCCCCCGCGCACATCGGGCACGGCTCCAGCGTCACATAAAGCGTGCATCTCCACAGCCGCCACCCGCCCAGCGTCCGGCAGGCCTCGTCGATGGCCTCCAGCTCGGCGTGAGAGAGGGCGTTTTTTGCCGTTTCCCGCCGGTTGCGGCCCCGACCGACGATGCGCGTGCCGTCGGTGATCACGCAGCCGACCGGCACCTCGCCCTCGTCTGCTGCCTCCCGCGCCAGCGCCAGCGCTTCGTGCATGAATTGTTCCTCGGCTGTCATGGAATCCCCTCCGTTTTCCTCCATGATAGCCGATTTTTCGCGCGCCGTCAACTGCAAAAGCCCGTCGACGAGCAGCGCTGCGTCCTCCGGCGACGGCGGCTGGCCGTTTTCGCCCGCCGTCCGCGTCCGCAGTGCGCCGATCAGCCGCTCCCGATCCACGCCGGTGAGCAGATAGTCCGTGCTCACGCCGAACAGCGCCGCCATCGCCACCAGCAGCTCCGCCGCCGGAACACGCCGCCCCTGCTCGTACATTCCGACGGCGCTTGGGCTGACCTGTAACGCAGCTGCCAACTCCCGCTGCGATAGCCTTGCCCGCTGCCGCAGCAGGGCAATGCGTTTGCCAAGCATCGCCTGCGCCTCCCTTTCGAAAAAAGCTCTCCGAGAGAAAGCTACCACAAAGCCGTGGCGAATTATGCGGCTTTTTGTCGCGTGCGGTGAAAGTTCTTGACAGTACACGCTGCGTGTAGTACACTGAGCGTGTAGAGATGGAAATAATTGGAAATCAAAGAAAGCCAAATACTTCTGTTTCTGCCTCCTTTTCAACGGAAGCAAAGAGAAATCGGACGAGCACGGAGCTGCAGATCCGTCGGTACGAGCACAGCTTCCGCCGGAGAAAACCGAAAATGCCTCGCTTGGATAAGCTGAATCCCGAGAGGAGGTGATTTCGGTTGACCGGATCCAAACCTGTTTGCTGGTGTGAGGGCTGCGGCGAGGAGCTTCCGCAGGGAACGCTCGCCTATTTCCTCGAGGGCCGCTGGTATTGCCCAGCCTGCCTGTCGGACTATGCGCGCGACTTCTTCCACGCGGAGCTGGTGCCGGTGGAATGAAGCTGGCCGAGCTTTCGGAGGGCTACCTGCGGTCGGCACAGCCGGTGCGCGTCCGCCTGCGCAGACTGCGCTGCCGCCTTAAGCTTGCCGGAACCGCACAGGAACGTGCCGCGCTTCGCCATGAGATCGCGCTGCTGACCCAGATCCTGACGCAGTGCAGCGAGCTTGCCGAGCTGACGGCGCACTATTATGAAAGGAGCTATTACCGCAATGACAAATACACTCTCTGACTACTCCGACGTGCGTCTGCCGCGGGACGCACAGATGCGGCGCATGCGCGCCGTGATGGAAAACGAGCTGACGCCGCTGCAGCGCGATCTTTTGCAGGCGGTCTACTTTGAGAACGTCTCGCAGGCGGAAATCGCCGCGCGCCGCGGCGTGAGCCGCTCGACGGTGAGCCGCACCCTGCGCCGCGCCGAGCTGCGGCTGCGCCGCTTCCTTCGCTACTGATGCGCTACGCCGCCTCATGCAGAATCTGACGCGCCTTTGGCGCGATAAACAGATTCTGGTATGATACATAAAAAACTGCCCCTTCGGACAAGCTAAGGTCCGGAGGGGATTTTTTTATGGAACAACGTCCGCAGCAGCCCGAGCGCATGCAGGAGCTGCGCGATCCCAAGCTGCCCGCCATCCACGCAAACAAAACCGGAAACCGCGCCGAGCAGCGCCGCATTTAGGGCACGTAGGCAGCATCGATAGCCGCTCGTAGGGCGGGCTGGGGGCAGCCTGCTCTACGAACGGATTACGAAATTGCCTGCAACCTCTTGTTCTATTTCCGCGCCCCTGCGCATAGATAGCATACAGGAGTTGATCGCATGAGAACAAAAGAGCGGCTGACGCTGCGGGGGGTTTGCTTTGCGCTGCTGGTGACGGCGGCGGTGCTGCGGGTTGCGATGCTGCTTGGCGGGCAGGGCGGACAGGCGGCGGCGCTGTTTTTCGGGCTGGGCCTGCTGCCGGAGCAGCTGCGCGTGCAGGAGCGGCCGAGCGTGCCTGCGGACGAGCCTGCTGCGACCGCCGAACCGACCTTCCCGACACTGGAATACCATTCCCCTGCCCGCACGCTGCTGTTCACGGCGGCGGACGCGGCGCTGGTGGACATTGCCAACGGCCCGAACGCGGACCTTGATCCGGCGGCGCTGATCACGCAGCCGATTTCCTTCGACCTGACCGCCGAGGGGCCGCTGGTGCTGATCGTACATACCCACGCGACGGAGAGCTACACCTGCGCCGACGGCGACGATTACGAGACGGACGAGCCGTACCACACGGAGGACACGCAGTTCAACGTCGTCCGCGTCGGGCAGGCGCTGTGCGACCGCCTCAACGAGCACGGTATTGCGGCGGTGCACGACGAAACGCTCTATGACGCAGCGGGCTATTACGATGCCTACGAGCGCACGGCGGAGGGAATTGCGGCCTATCTTGCGCAGTATCCGTCGATTCAGATGGTGATCGACGTGCACCGCGACTCGATCGACGACGGCGACGGCGGCGAGCTGGCCCTGACGACGACGCTCGGCGGGCAGGAGGCGGCGCGGCTGCTGCTGGTGATGGGGACGGATATCGCCGGGCTGACCCATCCGAACTGGCGGGAGAATCTGTCGTTTGCCATGCAGCTGCAGGCGCTGTGCGAGCGGGACGCGCCGGGGCTGTTCCGGCAGATGTCGCTGCGCTCGCAGCGATATAACGAGCATCTTACGCCGCATTCCATCCTCGTCGAGGTCGGCGCGGCGGGCAACACGCTCCGGCAGGCGCTGCGTTCCGTCGAATTTCTGGCCGACGAGCTGACCGAGCTGCTGCAGGCCGCAGGGGAATGAAGGGCGGCGCGATGTGGGCATCGCGCCTTACGCATGGACGGGGCTTGGGTGCAAAAAAAGGCGCTGCATCCGGCTTGGATGCAGCGCTGTGAGAATTCTTTATTCGGAAGCGGCCTCGGTGGGAGCTTCCGCCATGGCTTCGGTGATCAGGTCGTAGATGCCGACCTTGGAGAAGTCGAAGCGAACCGGATATTTTTCGGTCGCGTCATTGGCGATGCCGGACTGGTAGGTCTGCGTCAGCGAGGTGAGCGTATCGTCGTACCATGCGCGGCTCTCGGCCTGACCGACGAAGTACATGATGTGGTAGCCGAACTGTGTCTTGACGATGCCGCTGTCGCCCTCCTTGCGGGCGGCGTCAAAGCACCAGTCGTTGAACTCGGTGACCATCTTGCCGGGCGCGACATCCTCGTAAAGGCCGCCGGTGTCCTTCGTGCCGTCGGCGCTGTACTCGGCGCACAGCTCCGTGAAGTAGTCCACCGTGGGATTGGTCTGCCACTGGGCGTAGACCTCGTTGGCCTTCTGCTCGGCGGCCGCCCACGCCTCGTCGCTGATGTTGCCGTCGGAATCCTTCTCCGGCTCGATCAGGATGTGGCGGACGTTGATGTTATTGACCTTGAGCGCGCCCTCCTCGGCGTTGGCGTCAAAGGCGGCCTCGATGTCCGCGTCGGTCAGGGAGGCGACATAGGCCTCCTGCAGCTGGTTGGAGTAGGCGGCGGCGATGAAGTAGGTGCGCAGATAGTTGACATAGCCCGCGGTGTCGCAGCCCTTGCCGAAGTTCTCCTGCAGGTAGGCATCGACGGAGTCAAAGCCGTTCGCCTTGGCATCCTGCGCAAAGGAGCCTTCGGGGTCGGCGATGTCGGCCAGCTGCGCCTGCTCCTCGTCGCTCAGGACAAAGCCGTTCTCCTCGGCCAGCATGGCCAGCGCGTAGTACTGCTGGAAGCGGTTGGACGCGCCGTCGAGGAAATACTGCTCCCACGTCATGTTCTCGCCGAGCGATTGCTGCTCGGCCAGCGGGGAGTTGAGGTCCAGCCCAAAGTAGGAGACGTAGGAGCCGTAGCTGTTGAGGAAGTTATAGAATTCCAGCCAGTACCAGATCTGCAGCTCGGAGTTGTTGAGAAGCGCGTTGCCGTCGCCGTCGGTCGCGACAGCGGTCTGCATCAGCGCGTCGTCGGGCGCGGCCTCAGAAACGGCATAGCTCGCCACGGAGCGCACGTCATTTTCGTCATAGACGACCGGCGCTTCGGTCGCTTCGGTGGTTTCGGTCGCTCCCTCGGTGGGGGCGGCGGTGGTTTCGGTCGGCTCGCCTGCGGAGCAACCCGCAAGCAGCAGCGCTGCCGCGAGCAAAAGCGCGGCAATCTTTTTCAGTTTCATTGGTTTCATCCTTTCGGCATTCGATTTTACCATTGTATCACCCTTCGGTGCAAAAAGCAATGCTCATCATTCTGCGGCGCGGACGTTGGAAAAGCTGTGCACCGTTTCGGTCAGAAGAAAGTCGCGCGAAGCGGCCTCCGGCTGCTGCGCAGCGGGACGCGCGCTGTCGTCGGCGGTCGAGGGTGTGACGTTTTCGACGGCCTCCACCGGCGGATTCATGCCGCCGGGCGGCTCGGGAATCTCAAATTCGCCGGGCTGGCGGTGCTCGGTGGGCGGCGGGTCGAGCGCGGGCTTGCCGAAGCTCAGCTCCGCCGCGCCGTGCTGCTGGACGACACCGTCGACCGTCACGGTGTAGGCCACGCCGGTTTCCAGCTCCGGCGCGGAGAAGGTCAGCGACGAAAACGCCCGCGTGACCTGATCGGCATACAGCGCCGTTTCGCCGTTCAGGATGCACAGCTCGCTGCCCTCGGGCACCGGCGCGGCGAAATGCAGCTCCATAAACTGCTGCAAAGAGTCGTTTGACGCGGCATCATTGTGCGCTCCTGCGGCGACGACGGTGCTGCCGTCCAGAGAAATCCCGCCGTCTGCGGCAAGGCCGCTGCCGGAGGTCTCGCTGCCCGAGGCGAAGACCGTGCCGCCGCGCAGCGCCAGCGTACCGCCGGAGCGGAGGCCGTCGCCCTCGCCGCTCCGCCCGCCAGCGACGGACAGGAAGCCGCCGTTTACCGTGAGCGCGGAGCCGCTGCGGATGCCGTCGCCCTGCGCCGCGACGGTCAGATTGCCGCCGTCCAGCGTCAGTTTACGCGCGGCGGACAGGCCTTCGCCTGCGGCGTTGACGGTCAGGCTGCCGTCGCCCTCGAGACGCATCGACATCTGCGAGACAACTGTGCCGTCGACCAGATTGAAGCTGCCGTCGGCCAGCGCCAGCACCGCGCCGGCTTCGTCCGCCGCGCCCTCGTAGACGCGGGAAAACAGAATCGCCGGAGCGCCCGCGCAGCCGAGCTGCGCCTGATCGAGCAGCAGCGTCACGCGGGCCGCAGGATCGGCCTCGGCCTCCTCGCCCAGATTGACCAGCAGCTGTCCGGCCGAAAGCGTGCCGGTCACGCGGTAGGTGCCGGGCGCGGTGATGTGCACAATGGTGTACGCGCCCTCGCCGGAATCCGCATAGACCGCATCGGAGGCGCAGGTCACGCCCTCGTCGGAGAGCGCAATGTCCGTAACGCCCGCAGCGTCCGGCTCCGTTGGCTCCGGAACGGTCGGCGTGGTCGGTGTCGGCGCGGCTGCCGAGCAGCCGCCAAGCAGCGCCAGCGCCAGCAGCGCGGCGCAGAGTCGTAATTTCATGAGACATTCCCCCTTATCTGCGCCCCATTATAGCAGAAACCGGAGGGAAAAGGATGTGCATTCCGTGAACATTTTTCCGCAGCCCACGTTTTCTGCCGCCGAGTGCAGGAAGTATCGATTTAGTGAATGATGTAATAGGTGTGCCTTGCGGCACGGATTGAAATTTGCGCCTGCGGGGACCCTCTCAGTCACGGCCTTGCCGTGCCAGCTCTCCCGAGGGAGAGCCAAGACCGTCAAACAAAGAAGTCCGGCTCTGCTTTGGGGATTTCTTTGGCGGCTCTCTTGACAGGGGCGGGAAAAATCGGTATGCTTGGGTTTGAGGTGATTGGAGTGATTCAGCATATCGTTTTCTGGAAATTCCGCGAGGGTGCGGATCCGAGTGAGTTTTTGACGAAGCTTGCGGCGCTTGAGGGCGTGATTCCGCAGATCCGGTCGATGTCCGTCAGCCGCAGCGCCGTGCCCGGCAGCGCCTATGACGCGGCGCTCGTCAGCATGTTCGACACGTTGGAGGACGTGCAGACCTACCGCGACGACCCGCGCCACCGCGCCGTGGCGGCGCTGTGCAAGGCCATCCGCACCGACCGCGTGAGCATCGATACCGTGCTGTGAAGCAGTGGGGCGTTTACATCCTGCGCTGCGGAGACGGCTCGCTCTACACCGGCGCGACGGATGATTTTGACCGCCGTCTGGCGGCGCACCGCGCCGGAAGGGGCGCGAAATACACCCGCGGCCGCGGGCCGCTGGAGCCGGTCTACTGGGAGCCGTGCGCGGACCTCTCCGCCGCCCTGCGGCGGGAGTGCGAGATCAAGCGCCTGCCACGGAAGAAAAAGCTGCTGCTCTGTGCAAAATAACGCACGTCCTCTACCCCGCCGTTCTTGACACCGGCGGGGTTTGCGGCTATAATAGTACATTAGAATACGATACGTTGGAGGCAGAAGTATGCTGAAAAATACAGAAAAAACCATGGACAAGCTCGTTGCCCTGTGCAAAAACCGCGGCTACGTGTTCGCAGGCTCCGAAATCTACGGCGGCCTTGCCAACACGTGGGACTACGGCCCCCTCGGCGTGGAGCTGAAAAACAACATCAAGCGCGCCTGGTGGAAGAAATTCGTGCAGGAAAATCCGTACAACGTCGGCCTCGACGCCGCGATTCTGATGAATCCGCAGACGTGGGTCGCCTCGGGCCATCTGGGCGGCTTCTCCGACCCGCTGATGGACTGCCGCGAGTGCAAGGAGCGCTTCCGCGCCGACAAGCTCATCGAGGACTACTGCGCCGCAAACGGTCTCACCCTCGAAAAGCCGATCGATTCGTTTACGCAGGCCGAGATGAAGGACTTCATCGAGAGCCACAACGTCCCCTGCCCCACCTGCGGCAAGCATAACTTTACCGACATCCGTCAGTTCAACCTGATGTTCAAGACCTTCCAGGGCGTGACCGAGGACGCGAAGAACACGGTTTACCTCCGTCCGGAAACGGCGCAGGGCATCTTTGTCAACTTCGTCAACGTCCAACGCACGACCCGCCGCAAGCTGCCGTTCGGCATCGGCCAGATCGGCAAGTCCTTCCGCAACGAGATCACGCCGGGCAACTTTATCTTCCGCGTGCGCGAGTTTGAGCAGATGGAGCTGGAGTTCTTCTGCGAGCCGAACACCGATCTGGAATGGTTCTCGTACTGGCGCGGCTTCTGCAAGCAGTGGCTGCTGAGCCTCGGCATGAGGGAGGAGAATCTCCGCCTGCGCGACCATGACCCGGAGGAGCTTTGCTTCTATTCCAAGGCGACGACCGACTTTGAGTTCCTGTTCCCGTTCGGCTGGGGCGAGCTTTGGGGCGTTGCCGACCGTACCGACTACGACCTGACGCAGCATCAGAACACCTCCGGCAAGGATCTGACCTACTACGATCAGGAGAAGAATACCCGCTATATCCCCTACGTCATCGAGCCGTCGCTGGGCGTGGAGCGCAGCTTCCTTGCATTTTTGGCCGATGCGTACGACGAGGAGGTCGTCGGGCAGGATAAGAACGGCAAGGACGACGTGCGCACCGTGCTGCGCCTGCATCCGGCGCTGGCCCCGTTCAAGGCCGCCGTTTTGCCGCTTTCCAAGAAGCTGACGCCCGCTGCCGAGGAAATTTTCCACGAGCTGCAAAAGGACTTCATGGTCGACTTCGACGACGCAGGCTCCATCGGCAAGCGCTACCGCCGCGAGGACGAGATCGGCACGCCGTACTGCATCACGGTCGACTTTGCCACCGTCGGCGACGACACGACGCCCGCCGACCATGCCGTCACCGTCCGCGACCGCGACACGATGGAGCAGGTGCGCATCCCCATCTCCGAGCTGAAGGCGTACCTGACCGAAAAGATGGCGTTTTAATTTGCAAAGCTAGAGAAAAGAGGCGCTGCCGCGATGAAATCAGCTGAACCGAAGTCAGGCTCCCGCCGTTCGCTGCGGCACCCGCCGGAGCTTGCGCCGTGGCTGCGCTGGCTTCTGACGGTCGTGCTGCTGCTGTGCGCCGTTCTGGGGACGCATCTGGTGTGCCAGCTGATCGGCACGCTGGACTTCTCCCGCGGCCGCTTCAGCTCCTATTTCCATTACCCCGTTATTTTCCTGCTGAACCTGCTGCCCGTCGCGCTGCTGACGGCGCTGATTTACTTCCTGTCCAATCGGGCGTGGCTGGCCTATCTGCTGTCGGCGACGCTGCTGTTCGCGATGGAATTCAGCAACTATTTCAAGGTTTCCATCCGCGGCGATCCGGTCATGGCGGAGGATCTGACGCTGCTGACCGAGGCGGCAGGCTCCGTGGGCGACTATGAAATGCACTTTCCGCCGCTGTTTTTCATCTGCATCGGCCTGCTGGCGGTCGGGGCGCTGGTGCTCTGGCGCTACGCGCGGGGCCGGATCCCCAAGCGCCGCTGGTGGCTGCGGGTGATCGGCGCGGCCGGCTGCATCGGGCTGGCGCTGCTTTCGTGGCAGCTGTGGTACAGCGACGCGAGACTCTATGCCTCGCAGGTGAACGAGAGCCTGTTCAATCAGTGGCGCGAGGCGGAGAACTACGCCTCCCACGGCTTCTTCTGGTCGTTCCTGCGGTCGGTGGACGAGTCCATCCCGCGAAAGCCCGACGGCTACAGCACCGCTGCGGCACAGGAGCAGCTCAGGGCCTACGACAATGCCGACATTCCCGAGGGTCAGAAGGTCAACGTCATTGCTACAATGCTCGAAAGCTATTCCGACCTCTCCGCGCTCGACGGCGTGACGTTTGTCAACGACCCCTACGCCGAGCTTCACGCGCTCGAGGCCGAGAGCTATCACGGCGTTCTGATCTCCGACACCAACGGCGGCGGCACGGTCAACGCCGAGCGCTCGTTTATCACGGGCTTTACCTATCCGCACACGCTCTACCACCGCGAAACGTGGTCTTATGCCCGCTGGTTTGACGAGCAGGGCTACTCCACGCAGGGCGGCCACCCAGGCTACGACTGGTTTTATAACCGCCAGCGCGTTAACGAACGGCTCGGCTTTTCGCGCTACGACTTCATGGAGAACCACTATGACGCGATGCAGTGGGCGGGCGAGTACCATGAGCATCCGGACGATGCGACGTTTTTTGCCGACCGGCTGGCCGATTACTGCGGCCGCGACGCGCCGCAGCCCTATTTTGCCTTCAATATCAGCTTCCAAGGCCACAGCCCCTACAGCGACGAGGCGCTCGACGGCGGCGAGTACATCGCGCACGACGGCCTGTCCGACGGCGCGTATTATGCCATCAACAATTACCTCGACACCATTGCCGCTACCGGACGGGAGCTGAGCGCCTTTGTCGACGCCCTCCGCGACGATCCGGAGCCGGTGGTGCTGGTCTTCTTCGGCGACCACAAGCCGTCCCTCGGCACGGGCAACTGCTACTATGCGGAGCTGGGCGTCAACGTCGACGAAAACAGCACCGAGGGCTGCCGGAACCTCTATTCCACGCCCTATCTGATCTGGGCCAACGACGCGGCCAAGCAAATTCTCGGCAAGGATTTTTCCGGCGAGGGCGAGACGATCTCCCCCTGCTTCCTGATGACCGAGCTGCTCGACTGCTGCGGCTGGACCGGCCCCGCGTGGGCGCAGTGCCAGCGGGCCATGCGGCAGACCGTCCCCGTTATTCACCGGCAGCAGATATTTGTGGAAAACGGCGCGTGGACGACCGCGCTTTCCCCTGCGGCGCAGGAGGAATATGACCGCTACCGCGCGGCAGAATACTATGCCCGCACCAAGCTCATAAAAGACATTGGAAAGGATGAACACTAATGGAAAAACTACACGGTAAGCAGCTTGCCGTCATGGCCACGCGCGCGCGCCTGCTGGGTCTCGACGCGGTGCACACCGCGGCCTCCGGCCACATCGGCGGCAGCCTGTCGGCCATGGACGCGCTCACCACGCTCTATTTCAGCGTGATGAACGTCGACCCGCAGAACCCGCAGGATCCCGACCGCGACCGCTTCGTGCTTTCAAAGGGCCACTGCACGCCGGCGCTCTATCCGGTGCTGGCGCTGCGCGGCTTCTTCCCGACGGAGGACCTGAAGCTCTTCCGCTCGATCAAGGGCCATTACTCCGGCCACGCCGAGATGCGACACGTTCGTGGTGTTGACATGTCCACCGGCTCGCTCGGGCAGGGCATTTCCGCCGCCGTCGGCATGGCGCTGGCGGGCAAGGTCGCGGGAAAGAGCTACCGCGTCTATACCCTCTGCGGCGACGGCGAGATCGAGGAGGGGCAGGTCTGGGAGGCAGCCATGTCCGCAGCCAAGTACCATCTGGACAACCTCTGTGCCATGGTCGACGTCAACGGCCTGCAGATCGACGGCGCGACGAAGGACGTCATGCCCTCCGAGCCGCTGGATAAGAAGTTTGAGGCGTTCAACTGGAACGTCATTCACGTAGACGGCCACGACTACGACGCGCTGGAGCAGGCGTTTGCCGAGGCTGCCGCCTGCAAGGGCAAGCCCACCGTGCTGCTGCTCAAGACCGTCAAGGGCAAGGGCGTTTCCTTCATGGAAAACAACGCCGGCTGGCACGGCAAGGCCCCGAACGACGAGCAGTACGAGCAGGGCAAGGCCGAGCTTGAGGCGAAATTAGCAGAATTGGAGGGCAAGTAATATGGCAGGAAAGATTGCAACCCGCGCGGCCTACGGCGAAGCGCTCGTTGAGCTGGCGGAAAAGTACCCCGAGCTGGTCGTTTTTGATGCCGACCTTGCCAGCGCGACGATGACCAAGGGCTTCGCCGCCGCTTATCCCGATCGGTTCTTCGACATGGGCATTGCCGAGTGCAACATGACCGGCGTCGCCGCCGGTATGGCCGCCTGCGGCTTCAAGCCCTTTACCAACACGTTTGCCATGTTCGCTGCGGGCAGAGCGTGGGAGCAGGTGCGCAATTCCGTCGCCTATCCCCATCTGAACGTCAAGATCGTCGGCTCTCACGGCGGCCTGTCCGTCGGTGAGGACGGCGCGACGCACCAGTGCGTCGAGGACTTTGCCCTGATGCGCGCGATTTCCGGCATGAAGGTGCTCTGCCCCTGCGACGGCCACGAGATGAAGCTGGCGGTCGAGGCGCTGCTGAACTACGACGGTCCGGCCTACCTGCGGCTCGGCAGAGCGGCGGTCGAGAACGTGACCGACGAGGTCGAGGGCTACCGCTTTGAGCTGGACAAGGGCGCGGTGCTGGCCGACGGCACGGATGTGACTGTCATTGCCGTCGGCATGATGGTGCAGCTTGCGCTCAAGGCGCGGGAGCTGATGGCGGCAGAGGGCGTGTCCGTCCGCGTCATCGACATGCACACCATCAAGCCGCTCGACGAGGCGCTGGTGCTCAAGGCCGCGAAGGAAACCGGCTGCATCGTCACCTCCGAGGAGCATAACATCATCGGCGGCCTCGGCAGCGCGGTTGCCGAATGCCTCAGCGAGCACTGCTCCACCCCGCTCGTCCGCCACGGCGTCAACGACGAATTCGGCCGCAGCGGCAAGGCCGCCGAGGTCCTAGAAGCCTACGGCCTGACCGCCGAAGGCCTCTGCGAAAAAATCCGCGAGGCGCTGAAGAAGAAATAATCTGTTAGCGCTGCGGGTGCCAATACTGCCTGCGCGGGCCGATGTACCCGCAAGGGGTATGCCGCATCCGTAAGGCGGCAAAGCCGCCAACGGCTGCGCAATGGGCATCGG
>CAKUNB010000003.1 GCA_934668285.1 uncultured Oscillospiraceae bacterium
TCATGAGGAAAGTCCGGGCTCCACAGGGCAAGAATAACGGGTAACGCCCGCCGAAGGCGACTTCAGGAAAAGTGCAACAGAGAAATACCGCTCTGCCGGAAACGGCAGAGTAAGGGTGGAAAGGCGAGGTAAGAGCTCACCCGCCGCATGGGAACATTGCGGCGCTGTAAACTCTATTCGGAGCAACACCGTGGAGGAGGCATTGGTCGGCCCGACCGTCTCCGAGGAGGTGGCTCGAACGCGGCGGCAACGCTGCGTCTAGATAGATGGCTGTCGATTACAGAACCCGGCTTATAGTCCCGATCGCAAAGAAATCAACTATCCGGAACGGCCTGTTGGCCGATTCCGGTGATTTTTTGTCCGTCTGTCGCAAAGCGCTTGCAATGCACAGCGGCATACGATATAATGAAATTACCCCAAAAAGAGAGAGGAGTAAAAGCTATGTTTTGTCCGAACTGCGGCAAGCCGGTAGAAGACGGCAGCCGCTTCTGCAAAAGCTGCGGCGCAGCGCTGGAGAACGCCGCCCCCGAGGAGGTCAAGGCGGATGCTGCGCCCGAAATGCCCGAGGAGGCCGCGCCTGTTGAGGAGACCGCCGAGATTGCCGAGGCCGTCGTCGCCGAGGATACCGACGTGACCGAAGCGGAAGCCGTTGAGCCGGTGGAAAACGCCGCCGAAATTGCCGAGGCCGTCATCGCCGGAGAGACCGAGCCGGAGCAGGCCGCGCCTGCAAGCTGCCCCGTTTGCGGCGCCGCGCTGGAGGCCGGCAATCCGGTCTGCCCCGTCTGCGGCGCTGAAATTCCCGCCGCGCCGAAGAAGAAGTCCAAGGCTTGGCTGTGGATCACCATTGCCGCCGCAGCCGTCGTGCTGTGCGTTGTGCTGGTGCTCTGCCTGCTGCCCAAGAGCGGCCCGTTTGACGCGCTGGGCGAGGCCTGCGTCAACACCTTCACCGCGCCGTCCTCTTCCGGAACGCTCACCGTCCGCTCCAATGGGCAGGACTACGCCGTCATCGACTTCACGCTCGTGCCCGATCTGCGCGACCCGACGCTTATCATCTCGAATCAGGGCACCACAATCGCGCTCTATCAGCACCATCTGTTGACCAACATTCCGGGCTACGGCACCTTTAAGCAGGATATGTCCGAGAAGTTCAAGGAATACCTCGACGCGCTGGATCAGTACGAAGCCTCGAAGGGCAAGGTGCAGGACTTTGACCTTGAGGAGCTTGACCTCCGCGCGCTGCTGCAGGAGGCCGACGAGTCCGGCGAGCTGCTGGCGCAGCTGGAGGAGCACATGGACATCGAGGTCCTGAACCAATGCCTCCGCGAGCTTCCGGAGCACTTCAACGACGAAGATTGGCTGAAGGACGCCGTCAACTACACCGAGACCAAGAACGGCAAGGCCGTGATCTACAGCTTTGCGATCAACAGCAATTCCATCGGCAAGCTTGTCGAGCTGTTCCGCCCCGCCTTCCGCGATCCGGAAGACTATAACGAGGCAATGAACGAGCTGTCGCAGCTGACGGAGGAGAAGCTGAATCTTGCGCTCACCTTCACGACGGAGAGCAGCTATCTGACGACGCTCGGCCTGAACGCGGCGGTCGAGGGCAATTCGATGGAGTTCGTGGTCGAATTCAACGAAATCAGCCAGACCCCCTACGATACCACCCAGCTCGACCAATGGCTCGCCGAAGCGCAGGGGTAATATCGATTTTTCAATAATGCACCACGCCCGTCGGGGTTCCGTTTTCGGAAGCCCGACGGGCGTTTTATACTGATTCTTGATTAAAAATTTAATCAAGAATCCCGTGTGCTGCGCACACGCGCATCGTGCGAACGCACGATGCGCCGTCTCATGCAGAATCCGACGCGCCTTTGGCGCTATAAAAAGCTTTTCAAGCTTTTTAACAGATTCTAGTATTATTTCCAAATCCAGACGATACGTAGGGCGGGCCGATGTGGGCATCGGCCCCTACGCATCAATACGGGCGGCATGCTTTGGGGGCAAAAAATGGGAAGCGGAGTGCCGGGGCACTCCGCTTCTTTGCTGGGGTTATTTATGGCTGCTATGGATTTTTACTTTTCCGCGTAGCGCATCAGGATGAGGGCGACCTGGGCGCGGGTGGCGGTGCCGGTGGGGGCGAGGAGGGTCTGAGCGCCTTCCTTGGTGCCGTTGATCAGACCCTCGGCGTTGGCCCATGCCATAGCTTCCTTCGCGTAGCTGCTGACCTTGTTCGCATCCGGGAACGCGTTCAGCTCGGCGCGCTTGGCGGTGTCGACGCCCTTCTTTGCTGCGTAGCGGAACAGGATCGCGGCAATCTGCTCGCGGGTCACTTCTTCTTCCGGAGCAAAGTGCTTGCTGTCAACGCCGTTGACGATGCCGTTTTCAGCGGCCCATGCAACGGCCTCGGCGTAGTACTCGTTCGCAGCGACGTCAACAAAGCTGCTGGCCTTGGTGGCCTCGGTCTTGCCGTCGAGACGCCACAGGACGGTGACGAGCATGGCGCGGGTCATCGCGTCGTCGGGGCTGAAGGTGTCAGCAGACGTGCCGTTGAACAGGCCGTTCCGGCTGGCGAACTTCACGCCGTCGTAGAACCAGTCGTTTTCCTTGACGTCCTTGAACGGATTGACCCATTCCGGAACGTAATCGGGATCGGCCGCGCCGCAGACGGTGCAGACGCCGTTCTCAAAGGTGTGACCCTTGGCGGGAACGGTTTCCTGCTTAACGAGAACCTCGTTGCAGACGGAGCAGTGCTTGCCGGCGGTCAGGCCGGTTTCGGTGCAGGTGGCTTCGACAGCCTTGTCCTCGACCTCGGTGTGACCCTTGGCGGGGACGACTTCCTGCGCAACGAGGACTTCCTCACAGACGGAGCAGTGCTTGCCCTCGGTCAGGCCGGTTTCGGTGCAGGTCGCTTCCACGGCCGCATCGACGACCTCGGTATGGCCGGTCGGGTTCGCGATGGCGCTGATGTAGGCGTAGCCGCAGTGCTTGCAGGTGTTCGTGGTGTAGCCGTAGCCAAGGCAGGTCGGAGCAGTGACTTCGGTCTTGTAGTCGTGTGCGAGCTTTGCGACCGGCTCGGTGTAGGACTTGCCGCAATCGGCGCAGGTGAAGGTCTTGACACCCTCTGCCGTGCAGGTCGGTTCGGTGGTGACTTCGGCCTTGTAGTTGTGCTCCTTCGCCGGGATATAGGCGGCGCGGTAGCTTTCGCCGCAATTCTTACAGGTGAACTCGGTGTAGCCCATCTTGTCGCAGGTCGGGGCGACAAGCTTGGACTCGTACTCATGGCCCTTTGCCTTGACGATGGAGTCAATATAGCTGTCGCCGCAGACGGAGCAGGTATGGGTCGTATAGCCCATGGCCGTGCAGGTTGGCGCGGTGACTTCCGACTTGTAGTCATGCGCGAGCTTTTCAATCGCCCTGGTGTAGCTGTCATTGCACTTGGAGCAGGTGAAGGTTTCCACGCCCGTTTCGGTGCAGGTAGCCGCCTTGGTGATCTCGGAGGTGTAGCTGTGGCCGGTAGCAGCAACGATGGTGTCAACGTAGCTGTGCTTGCAGACGGAGCAGGTGTGCGTGGTGTAGCCCGCAGCGGTGCAGGTCGGTTCGGTCACAACGGCCTCGTAGTTATGCGCGAGCTTTTCGACCATTTCGGTGTAGGTGTCGCCGCACTTGGAGCAGGTGTAGGTCTTGAGGCCGCTCTCCGTGCAGGAGGCTTCCTTCGTGACCTCGACGGTGTAGTTGTGCTCCGGCGCTTTGACGAAGGTGTCGCGGTAGTTGTAGTCGCAGCGCGTGCAGGCGTGCTCGGTGTAGCCTTCCTTGCCGCAGGTGGCTTCGACTACGGTGTCCTTCAGGTCGTGGCCGAGGGCTTCGCCGACGGCAACGGTCAGGTCGGTGTTCACTGTGCCGCAGCTGTCGCACTTGACGTAGTAGTATGCAGGCTCGAGGCAGGTGGCTTCCTTAGCCAGCTTGTCGGAGGCGATCTCCTGCGTGAAGCTGTGCTCGGTGTAGAGCTGCCACAGGAGGATCGGGTGGTTCGTGCCGGTGCAGCCGGTCGTGAAGGCAGCCTCTGCCAGATCGGTGTTCATCGTGGCGACGAATGCGGCGTTTGCGATTTCCTCTGCGGTCTTACCGGTCGCGGTCTGGGTCGCTTCGTCCTTCACGGAGCCGATGCCGCCCTTGACGCAGGAGCCGTCGAGGTAGTAGAGGTTCTTGATGACGGCGTTCGCGTCGGAAACGGTGCCGATGACGGAGCCGTAGGTGAACGATTCGTTGTTGATGATTTCGCCGAGGTTGAAGCAGTTGGTCACTTCGCTCTTGCCGGCGTAGCCGACGATACCCGCAGCATAGTTGCCGCCGGCCTTGACCGTGCCGGTGCTGTAGCAGGCCGTGACCTTGCAGTTGGCGGAAAGGTTACCAACGATACCGGCGGCGTAATGGCTGCCGGCGGTGACGGTGCCGGTGTTAACGCAGCCGGTAACGCTGCTGGGCTTTGCGCCGCTTTCAATGTTGCCGACGATGCCGGCGCAGTAGCGCCAGCCGCTGATGCTGCCGGTGTTGGAGCAGTTGACGACATTGGTGTCGTAGTAGATTGCGCCGACGACGCCGCCGACGGAATCCCAGTTGCCGCTCGTGCGGTTGACGGAAACGGTAACGTTCGCGTGGAGGTTTGTCAGGTCGGCATAGTCCGCGCGGCCGATGATGCCGCCGGAATAGGCCTTGGAAACGCTCTTGGGGGAGCCGACGACGACTGTGCCGTTGACCGTCAGGTTTTCAATCCTCGCACGGTTGTCGGCGTTGACGCCGGTGACCCAGCCGAACAGGCCGCAGTAGGGCGGGACGGTTCTTGTGTCGTTATAGTGGATGGAAAGATTATCGACGGTGTGATTCTTGCCGTCGAAGCTGCCGGAGAACTTCTTGGAGGAGGTGCCGATCGGCGTCCATTCGTAGCCGGCAAGATCGATGTCAGCCGTCAGGATGCCGGAGAGCTTCGTGCTGCCGCCGTTGACCTTCTGGGCAAACCAAGCGAGTTCCGCACCGGTAGCGATGAGGTAAACGCCGTTGTCATCGGTCTTCGGCTCGGTCGCGGTCTTGCCGTCCCAAGCGTTCTCGGCCGCCTTGCGGACGGTGACCTTGACGGTCAGAACGCCGTTTTCGACCTCTGCCGCGTCGGCGGAGCCGAGGGTGAAGGAACCGAGCGTGCGGACATAGCCGAGCTGCTCGACGGCATAGGAATACGGGCCATAGCCGAGATTAAAGGTGCCGTCGGACTCGGCGGTGAGCACGTTGCCGTCGCGGTCGGTCAGGGTGACGGTAAGGCCGCTGAGCGCATTGCCGGCTTCGTCCACGGGGGCGAGCTTGACGTTGTAGTAGACCTTCGTGTTGACCTCGACAGGAATATCCGCCAGACGGCTCAGCACAAAGCTGATGTTGGCCGCGGAGAAGTTCGTGCCGACGCCGGTGTCGGTCATGTTGTACAGGGTGTCAAACGGGCTGACAGCGGCGTACATATTGCCGAAGATATAGCCGTTGGAGATGGTGTAGGTCGTCTTGTCCGCACCCTCGGGGAAGGCAATATCTGTGGGGAGGGTTACGGTGATCGAGGCTCTGTCCATCTGCTGGTACTGCGCAAGCGTGCCGTTGAACTCCGTTTTGTCGTTGGAGTAGCGCAGGTAATAGGTGAGGGGATTGAAAATTCCCGCGACCTTATTGACCGTGCGGTACAGGCCGTCGAAGGAGAGGGTGACCTTATCGCCGGGCATGATGGGCTCGCCGCTGTTGGAGGCATTCTTCACGGTAACGCTCATCTGCGCCACGCGCGCCAGACGGTAGGACGTGCCGGTGGAATCGGTCAGCTTCAGGATGACGGTGCCGCCGAGCGTCTTTGCCGTGCGGAAGGGCAGGAGGGAGGCGTGGAACATGCCGTTCTCGTCCGCCGTAAGCTCCGTCCAGCCGGACAGAGTGCTGTTCAGGGCAGCGTCGGTGGTGACGACGGCATAGCTGGCCGTTGCGCCCTTGGTAGTGGTGAAGTCCAGCGTGGGGGCTTCGTCGGTGTCAAGGTAGTACCACGTGTCGTAGTTGTAGTCCCACTCCGCGCCGCGGTTGCTGGTGGTGCCGCCGTTAAAGCGGATGACGGCATCCGCCTTGCCGGCCGCCTCGCTCGTGATGACGAACACACCGGTGCGCTCGGGGGCGGTTGCCGGGAAGAGGCCCGCGTGGGTTCCGGCATCATCCGCCGTGGAGTACATATCGATGGCGTCATAGGTGACGGCCACGATATCCGTGCCGGTGGGCTTGACGTCGATCCAGTTGCCTTCAGCGTTGCCGCCATTGACCTGCTTAATGTCTGCGTCATTGCCTTGCAGCACCTGAATATTGAACTTCGGCTCGGCCATGATGTTGGCCGTGTCGGAGTTGATCAGCTCCCACATACGGTACGCGCGGACACGATAGGTGTCGCTCACGCTCTTGAAGCCGCTGTGGCTCAGGAAGACCTGCAGGTCGGCCTCGTCGCGGGTGATGACCTGCGTGCCGAGCTTGCTGAAGTCGTGGGATTTCTTGTCGGTCGGTGCATTTTCAGCGAAGGTGATGGTCTTTTCCGTCTTGTCGCTGAGGCTGGACAGCCAACCGGCCTTGGTGACGTAGGTATTGGTCGGGTCGGTCAGCCGCCAAGTGTAGTTGGGATTGCTCTTGGAAATGCGGTAGCGATAGGTGGTCATGCCGCTTTCCGCATTCACCGCCGTCTCAAACGGCTCGACCGCTCTGGTGTTGAAGTTGTTGTACTGGAAGAACAGAGTGAACTCCGCACTCGTGGGCACGGTGATGTCCAGCTCCACGGCGTTGGCGATCTTGATGTTCTTCGTTACGACGTTGTAGGAAGGCGCCGTGGTCTGGTTGATCAGCTGATTGAACATATACTTTTCCGTGTTCGTCGGATAAGCATAGATGTTGTACAGCGAAGCGTTCTGCGCCTCCCACGAGAGGAAGGGGAAGGCGGTGTAGTTGCTACTGAAGCGGGTGTAGGTATAGGGTGCACCGGAGTGGATCATGCTGCCGGTGATGGGCATGATCATCTCGACATGGTAGTCGTCCACGCCAAAGTATTCGTTCTTTTCGTTCTTGGTAGTCGCATAGACGCTGACAACGCCGAGATAGATGTCGTTGCCGCCGCCGCCGTAGATGTCCTTTTCCATCGGCAGGGGCAGGCTCTGGCCGCCGAGATAGATGTCATAGGCCTTGGTTTCGGCATTCCAGCCGTAGCCGCGGGTGGAATAGCGGCCGGTGGACAGCGTGGCGTAGAACATGTTGTAGTTGTCCACGACTGTGTTGCTGGCCGTCGCCGTCTCGTCGGCTGCGTCAAACGCGCTGTTGGTGAACTTGATTTCCTCGTAGTCGTGCAGCTCGTACTGTACACCGTCGATCTCAACGTAGTCCGTTTCGCCGTCGATGATGGTGTAGTCGGCGGGGTTGTAGACATAGACGGTCTTGCCTTCGCCGTTAACAAACCAGCCGACATAGTCAAACTGCTTTTCGTCGATGCCCGCGGTCTTGTACAGCTCGAGCTTCGGGTAAACGTTGCCGTTGGTTTTGTAGTTCTGGTCTTGCCCGACATAGAAGTTGACGTTAGCCGTGACCGAATCGCGGACGTGCAGCGTCAGTGTCCATGTCTTTGCGGAGGTACCGGCTTCGTTTCTTGCGTAGAATTTGTAGAGATAGTCGCCCGCAGTGTTCTGCACTAGGCTCTTGTTCACGCCGCCGAACAGCGCCTTTTCAAAGCCGGCCTCTGCGCTCCAGCTCTCGCCGCCGTCGGAGGACACGGTGTAGAAGTAGTTTTCGTAGGTCAGGCCCGCACCGGTCGGGTCCTCGAAGATCTCGCCGTCCATCAGCGCGTCGAGCTGGTAGCTCTTGCCGGTCTGCACCGTCGCCTCGGTGTCGGTCACGCCCTCGCACAGCACGGGAGCTTCGCGCAGGCCGCAGTTTTCGCACACGCCCTTGACGAAGTTGTGCTCCGGCGTGGTCTGCCATGCAAGAAGCGGATCGCTGCCGCAGCCGGTGTTGGTCTTGAATGCGTCGCCCAGCTCGGCGGCGATGCTCTTCATCTCCTCGGCGGTCTTTGCGGTAGTCTTGTCCGCGCCGACGCTTGCAACGCCCTCCACGCAGCCTTCCAGATAGAACAGGCTGCTGCCGTAAGCAGCGGGCTTGTTATTCGAGCTGACGCAGAGGATCGCGCCGAGGCGGTCATTGCCGGAAGCACCGCCGACCTTCGTAATCTTGCCGGTATTGTAGCAGTTGGAAACATACGGACCGTCGTTTGCCCAAGTGATGCCGCAGACCGCAATGCCGCCCGCAAAGCCGAGCGTGACGGTGATATCGCCGGTATTGTAGCAGTTGGTAATCTCGACCGTCTTGGTCGACTGACCGCCGCCGGCGATGCCGCCCGCATAGCTATGAGCCGTGACGTCCACTGCGCTGAAGCAGTTTTCGATCTTTGCGGGGCTTGCGGAGCTGCCGCTCAAATAACCAGCGATACCGCCTGCGCGCTTGCCCGTCGTGGTGACGGAGCCGGTCACGCCCAGATTCTTGATCACGGCGTTACCGGTCACGAGGCCGAACAGTCCCTGCTTGTTGCCGGTGTTGTCGTCGGCATTGTCGATGTTGATGTACAGGTTCTTAACGACATGGCCGTCGCCGTCAAAGGTGCCGGTGTACTTCCCGGGGCGATCGTTCGCAGGAAGCAGATAAGTCCACGGGTTGTTGCCGATGGGCGTCCACGGCTTGCTCTCAAGGTCGATGTCCGCCGTCAGCTTCGCATTGAGGTCATACTGGCCGCCGTTGACCGCATTTGCAAACCAGCGCAGCTCGTCGGCCGTACCAATCAGATACACGTCTTCTTCCTGCGTGGGAGCGACCGAGACGGTGCATTCTGCTTTCGCGTTTCCGCAGGTCGCGGTGATAGTAGCCGTACCGGCAGCGTGCGCGGTGACCGTGCCGTTTTCGACGGTGGCAATGTCCTCAGCAGAGGTCGTCCAAGTCACGGTCTTGTCCGCGGCATTGTCCGGCTCGACCGTTGCCGTCAGGGTCGCGGTTTCACCAAGCTTCAGAGACAGCTCGGTCTTGTCCAGCGTCACGCCGGTAGCGGGAACGTTCTGCGCTTCCTTCTCAAAGCGCACCGCAACGTCGTCGTAAGCGAAGTACGCAGGCTGGGAGAAGCCGTGGCCGTTGTCGCTGGAGCCGGTGATGTTAAATTCTACCTTCTGCACCTTGCCGAGGCCGGACAGGTCGAACTTCGTCCAGTCGAGGATGATGTTCTTCGGGCCGTTGCAAAGGAAGATGCTGGTCTCGCCGGTCTTGGCGCCGTCCGCGCCATAGCCGGTGGCGATCAGCTTGACCCAATCCGTCTCCTCAATCTTTCCGGTCAGGCCGTTGCCGTTAAGATAGCAGTTGACGGCATAGCAGATGTTGTTGACGTACATGTGGTCAATCACATGGGTTTCACCGTCTGCAAACGAGAAGGAGGGGAGGATCTGGCTGTCCGTGTTGCCGGAGTTGTCCTTGTAGCCGAAGTGCACGGCGAAGTTGTTGGAGCCGTTATGGCCGCCGCCCGTGCGCTTGAGGCCGGTCGTGTCCTTCTGGTAGACGGTCAACTGATTGTGGAAATCGCCGTAGGTGGTAAATTCGCCGGACACGTAGTTGGAAACGGCGTGACCGCCGCCCATATAGCAGTAGTTGTCCCAGCTCTTCGGAAGCGTGTGGGTCAGGCCGGTGTTGTTCGCGTCCGTCCAGGTATACGCCTTGCTGACATCCGTCGTGCCGTAGCCGTCCGGATAGAGCATCGTGCCGCCGTACTGCGGGTCGTCGATCAGGCTCGACCAGTCGGTCTTTCCGGCAAAATTCGTGCCGCCCTTGTAGTCGGCATCCTCGAAGGTCAGAACGCGCAGCTCATAATCCGGCGTCGTTTCCTCAGCGAAAACGGCGGTCGGCAGCAGCGAGCAGACCATCAGGACAGCCAGCACAAGCGCGAGCAGTCGTTTAGCAATCTTTGTTTGCATTCGATCAATTCTCCTTTTTACAAATTCGTATATTCAAAGCCGCCAAAGCGGCAGAAGCAAAAGTAAGTCACGACAATGCCGTGAATCGGTAAGTCGCCGATAGTGCTTTATTTTACGATACTTTGTGCATAGCGCGCGAGAATGGTCGCGACCTGCGCACGGGTGGCGCTGGCTTGGGGGGCGAGGTAGGTGCGGCCGCTTTCACTCGTGCCCTGAATCAGTCCGGCGGCGTTGGCCCACGCAAGGGCCTCCCTTGCGTAGCCGCTGACGCTGCCCGCGTCCGGATAGGCGCTCAGGTCGGCGCGGTTTGTGGTGTCCACGCCCTTCTTCGTCGCATAGCGGTACAGAATTGCCGCAATTTGCTCACGCGTGACCTCGTCATTCGGCGCAAAATGCGTCGCGTCCGTGCCGTTGACGATGCCGTTTTCCGCCGCCCACGCGACCGGCTCGGCATAGTACTGCTTGGCGGGAACGTCGACAAAGCCGAGCGGCTTGCCGGGCTTGGTTCTGCCGTCGAGCCGCCAGAGGACGGTGACGAGCATGGCGCGGGTCATCGGCTGCTCCGGACTGAAGGTGTCGACCTCCGTGCCGTTGAACAGCGCGTTTTCGTTGGCGAATTTCACGCCCGCGTAGAACCAGTCCGAGGGCCTGACGTCCTTGAACGGGTTGACCCACGGCGTTTCCGGCTCGACGTAATTCGGATCCTTCGCGCCGCAGACGGCGCAGACGCCCTTTTCAAACCGATGCCCCAGCGCGGGGACGGTCTCTTGCTTCTTTATAATCGTATTGCAAACGGAGCAATGGCTACCTTCCGTCAGACCGCTTTCGGTGCAAGTCGCGGGAACTGCCGCATCGGTCACTTCCGTATGACCCTTCGCGGGGACGGTCTCTTGCTTCTTTATAATCGTACTGCAAACAGAGCAATGTTTGCCCTCGGTCAAGCCGCTTTCAGTGCAAGTCGCGGGAACTGCCGCGTCGGTCACTTCGGTATGTCCGTTCGCGGCGACGATTTTCTGCTCTTTTATAATAGTATTGCAAACGGAGCAATGGCTGCCTTCCGTCAGACCGCTTTCAGTGCAAGTCGCGGGAACTGCCGCATCGGTCACTTCGGTATGTCCGTTCGCGGGGACGGTTTTCTGCTCTACAATAATCGTTTTACAAACCGAGCAATGCTTGCCCTCGGTCAGGCCGGTCTTGGTGCAAGTCGGCTCGACGGCAGCATCCGTCACTACGGTGTGCGCCGTCTTTCCCGTCGTCTCCTGCCGCTCGGTGCCGCAGAGCTTACAGGTATAGAGCTTTACGCCCTCCTGCGCGCAGGTGCTCTCGCGGAGCGTGACGCCGCCGTCCCACGTGTGCTCGCCGGAGCACAGGACGGTGAGCTTCGCCGTCGCCGGAGCAAGACGCGCGTCCGCCGTTCCCACATTGTTGTCCAGTCCCAGCAGATAATACACGCCCGGCGTGAGGTTCGACGTGTCGAACGTATAGGTTCCGTCGCCGTTTTCGCTGTTCAGGTCGGCGAGCGGGGCTTCCCAGCCGGCGTTGTACAGCCGGACCGACAGGCTGTTAATCGGGTCGAATTGCTCGCTGCCGCCGTCGGACACGGATTTCGTGTCGTATTTCAGCGTTTTCAGCGTCAGCGCTTCGCCCGCCGTCACCGCATAGCCGTCCTTGTCAAAGCAGGTAAACGCGCCGCCGTCGTTCCAGAAGTTCCAGTCGGAGAACAGCGCAACGTCGATCGTGTCGCCGTCGGACAGGAGAATGTAGTCCGCCGTCGCGCCCCAGCCCGGCCCCATCAGGGGATAGACGTGGTTGCGGTAGTACATGAGGTTTTCGTCGTGCCCCCAGAATTTGTGCATATACATGGACGTACTGCTGCCGGAGATTTCCAGCGCCGCCTTGCCCGTGTCGTCGTAGCTGCCGTTGAGGAAGTCGGCAACACCGCTGCCGTCGCCGGTATACTCCAGCAGGCCGGAGGTGCCCTTGCCGCAGCCGCTCTCCGGAATGCCGAGGTAGTAGCGCTCCAGCAGATAGATGTAAAGGTGAAGCGCCGTCGGGCGCTCGACGATCCGGTCGTCGATATAGCCGCCGCTGCCGTCTCTGGTATGGTAGCGGTTATAGTCGCTCAGACCGTAGCTTTCCAGCGGAAAATACGGCACATCTACCGCCAGATAGGCCAGTACTGTGCCGTCGCTGCCAAGCAGCGGAGCGCCGTCGTTCGAGATCGTGACATACACGCGGACGCTGCTCTGATTGGTTTCGTCATAATCATATTGACTTTCGTCGCCCTGGGAGGCCGCCTCGACCGTCAGGCGAACCGCCGCCGACGCGCTGCCGCCGCCCTCGCAGGCTGCGGTGACGGTAAGGCTGTAGCTGCCGGCGGACTGCGCGGTGAAGGACAGAACGCCGTCCTTGAGCGCGATCATCGTCGTTCCTTCCGCGCCCTCGGTCAGCGTATAGGTATAGGTCATGGCGTGCCCGTTCGGGTCGGTAAAGACGTCGGCCAGCGGGAGCGTATAAAGTGCGCCCGTGGTGATCGTTTTCGCCTCCGGCGCGGCGACGGTAATGCCGCAGCCTGCGGCAAAGGCCGCCGGAAGCATCGATACCAGCAGCGCCAGCACAAGAAGGAGGCTGAAAATCCGCAGCTTCATGGTCACATTCCTTTCTGCATTCGTTATCCCACGCCCGAAGGCAAAAAAACATAATTTTCCCTTGGCAGACCGGCGGCACCCGGTCTGCCAAGGCTCAGAGGAAAATATAAAAATCGGTTGAGAGGATAGGCAAACTATCCCCTCAACCGATTCGGGCAAAGTAACATCTCACAGTAGGTCTTCTGAGTTGCGCCTGTGCGGAGCGTGAAGCATCCACGCGTCTGCTGCCCTGCCTTCTCAGGAGCGCGTCCCAATGGCCGGCTTTCGCCGACGGACAGCAGTCTCAGCGCTCACAGCGACGGTGATCCAAGGAGCGACGCACGCTCCACCGGGGTACTAACCCCCGTTCCCTTGTTTACCAACGCGCCTGACAGACGAGCCTGCCGTTGCGGCCACGCGGTCTCTGCAAGCCAATATTCCATTCTCGCCTTGATTATAACGACAGTGCGGGCATTTGTCAATACAATTCCGTACAATTATATCGAAAAATCGTTCGACCTTCTCCGCACAGGCTTGACATCCCGCGCCGCGGTTGCTATACTTAATTTCAATAGAATAGGCGTAGAGTGCCGTCGTCTCCGCATGGGAGGCGGCGGAGAATAGGAAATCGGGTGCAAGCCCCGAACGGTACCGCCGCTGTGATCGCGGAGGCCGTGCGCAGGGACGAAAGTCCGCCATTGGGAAACCGAGAAGGCCGCGCACGCGCCGTCGATGCGACAGTCAGAAGACCTGCTCCGCGCCGCCTCGGCCCGCACAGCGGCGCGAGGCAGATTTGTTGACCGAAATCGGGGGCTGCAGGCATGGTTTGCAGCCCCTTTTTGCTGTATTGCCTTGGGAAGGAGGAGCGGAATGAAGCGATATCTTTTGCGCGCAGTGTGCGTTTTGCTGCTGCTCGGGCTGCTGACCGGCGCCGGTGCGGCGCTGCTGTCGGCAGAGCGGCAGCTGCCTGCGGCGGCGGGGACTGCCGTAACGCCGCTCGCGCCCGACCGGATGCTGACCGACCGCGAGCCGCCCTCCGAGCCGCAGACGGAGCCGCAAACCGAGCCTCCCACCGAACCGCCAACGCAACCCCCGACCGAGCCGCCGACGCAGCCCACTACCGAACCGGAAACGCAGCCGCCGACGGAAACCGAACCGCCGACCGAGCCGGAGACCGAACCCCCGACCTCTCCCGTCACGGAGCCGGGGACGCAGCCGGAAACCCAGCCCGAGACGGAACCCAAAACCGAGCCGGAAACCGAGCCGATCACCGAACCCGGCCCCGGCCCGACGGAGGCGCCAGAGCCGGAGCCGGAAAAGCCGCACATTGTGACCGATCTGGAAAACCGCGTCTGGACACCCGATGAGCTGAACAACGGCACGCTGCCGTTCTACGCCTACGCCGCAGGCGGCGAGGGCCTTTCTCTGCGCGTCTACTGGAAAAAGACGAGCGCGTCTGCCAACAACGGCACGCTGCTCACGCCCACCGGCGGGCGGAACTATTCCGTCCGCATGACGCTGAACACCACGTATCAGTTCACGCTCTACCTCTACCGCGACGGCAAGCAGCTCGGGCAGGCGGCGGTGTTCTACATCTCCTACCGCGCGTCGATGGCCGACGAGGATCGCCCGAGTGTGGGCGATCAGCCGCCGGTCGTCCGCACCAACCGCGACGGCGTGACCACACCGGTCAAGACCCCGACCTTTACGCTCGTCGTCACCGCCCGCAAGGGCACGGACGGCACACCGCTGTACGCCAATCATCTGACCGTCCGGCTCGACGGCGCGCTCGTAGCCAATCCCACGGGCAACGCCTTCTCGGGCTATGAATACGTTCTCTCCCTCGAGCCGCCCCAGCGCGGCGACGAGCGCACCTATACCATCACCGTCCTCGCGTGGGACGACGAGGGCAACTCAACGCTGCACACGGTGACGCTGGTCTATCAGCCGATCTCCGACGGCGACCGACTCGGTACCGCCACCGTCCGCATCGACGCGACCACCGTCGGCCTCGGCATTGTCGACAGCACCGCCGTCGAGCTGAAGCAGGGCGACACGGCGGCGCAGACCCTCCTGACGGCGCTCGAGGAGCTGGGCTACGATCCGGTCGACTACGACGGCACGCCGAAAAACGGCTTTTACCTCATGCGCCTCTGGCGCGGCGATCTGCTCTACGGCGCGAAGGTGGACGACCGGCTCTGGACGCTCATCCTACGCGATGGCATCACCCTGACCGGCACGCCCGACTACGACAGCCTCGGCGAGCACGACTATACGTGGGGCGCGGGCTGGATGTACGACGTCAACGGCTACTACCCCGGCAAGGGGCTTTCAGAATGGCGGCTGAACGACGGCGACGTGCTGACGCTGCGTTTCACCCTCGCGTGGGGCAAGGACATCGACGGCTACGGCGCAAGCGGCGGGATGTACGGCTCACTTTCGAGCTACTGCGGCATCTGGCGCGACGGCGGCTTCTACCCGCTGGAGCACAGCTTTGTCGAAACCGCCCGCGTCGAGCCGACCGAGACTGAGGACGGCTATGTCGAACGCACCTGTGAAAAATGCGGCGAGGTCGAACGTGAAGTCCTCCCCGCCCCCACCGAACCGCCCACCGAGCCACCGACGGAACCGCCGACCGAACCGCCCACGGAGCCTCCCACCGATCCCCCAATGGATCCTGCCCGCCGCAAGGCCGCGGGCGGCGAACCACGTATGGAGTTATTCTCATGAAAAAACTGTTTTCTCTTACGGCAATTTTTCTGTGTATCGCAATCCTTTGCTCCTGCGGGGCGCCGGAGGCGCAGACGCCGGTGGAGCGGGCGGCAGCGGGCGCGCATGCGCTGCTCGGCGCGGGCGGCGGGCTGCTGGCCGACACGGACATTGTTCGAGCAGGCAGCTCCTCGTTTGACTGGCTGGCCATCGCGCTGCATCGGGCCGGAGCCGAGGAAAAATACGACGACTATCTCGCCGCGTTGGAGCGCTACGTTACCGATTGCTACGCCGCGTCCGGCACGCTCAGCGACTACAAGGCGACGGAATACCACCGCATCGCCCTGACCGTGCTGGAGCTGGGCGGCGACCCGACCGCCTTCGGGACGAAGTCCGACGGCACGCCGGTCGATCTGATTGCCGAGGGCACGTACAATTTCGCCGGCGACCTGTATGCACAGGGTCTCAACAGTCCGGTCTACGCGCTGCTGACGCTCGACGCGGGCGGCTATGCCGTCCCGAGCGGCGCAAAATACCCGCGCGAGGCGATTCTGGCCGAGCTTCTGCGGCGGCAGGAGCCGGACGGCGGCTTCGGCCTCACGGAGGGCAGCGCGGACGTTGACCTGACGGCCATGACGCTGCGGGCGCTGGCGCCCTACGGCGAGGCCGCCGGAGCGATTGAGGCCGCGCTGGCGTGGCTGTCCGGCCAGATGGCGGACGACTGCACCTTCTCGGCCTACGGCGCGGTCAGCGCGGAGAGCATCAGTCAGGTGCTGCTGGCGCTGGCGGCGCTGGGCATCGACCCGCAGAGCGACGCGCGCTTTGTGCGCGGCGATGCGACGCTCCTGACGGCGCTTGAGGGCTTCCGCCAGCCGGACGGCAGCTTTTCCCACACGCTGGCCGACGGCGAAGGCAATCTCGTAGCCACCGAGCAGGCGATGCTTGCCCTCGCGGCCTTCTCCTGATAAAAACACATTGTAATGTAATAATTGCTTCAAAATTGACGTGCCTGCACTTGGCGGGCAAGGCCCGCCAAGTTGCCCCTATGGGGCAGGGCAATATGATTCACTATTCACTAAAATCACCCATTCTCTGAACACGGAGGACTACACACATGATGTACGAACTCACCGAACAGATCCGGCGGGAGGTAACGCAGGTCATCGTCGGCAAGGACGCCGTCGTGGATCGGGTGCTGATGGCCATTCTTGCAAAGGGCCACGTGCTGCTCGACGACGTGCCCGGCGTGGGCAAGACGACGATGGCGCTGGCCTTTGCGCGGACGCTGGGGCTGGAAACGCGCCGCGTCCAATTCACGCCGGACACGCTGCCGTCGGACATTCTCGGCTTCTCGGTCTACGACAAGCAGACCGGCCGGCTGGACTACAAGCCCGGCGCGGTCATGACAAACCTCCTGCTGGCCGACGAGATCAACCGCACGTCCAGCCGGACGCAGGCGGCGCTGCTGGAGGCGATGGAGGAGCGGCGCGTCACCGTGGACGGCGTGACGCATGCGCTGCCGGAGCCGTTTGCGGTGCTGGCGACGCAGAACCCCGTCGGCTCGGCGGGCACGCAGCGTCTGCCCGCCTCGCAGCTCGACCGCTTTCTGGTGCGGCTGAGCATGGGCTATCCCGACCGCGCGGCGCAGCTTGCCATCATGAAGGAGCGCCACCATGCCGACCCGCTCGACGCGGTGCAGCCGGTGACAGATATCGCGACGCTGCGGCGGCTGATCGACGAGGTTTCGCAGGTGTTTATCGCCGACGCCGTGTATGATTACGTGGCACAGCTGGTCGAAGGCACGCGGTCGCATCCCTATGTGGAGCTGGGCGTCAGCCCGCGCGGCGCGCTGGCCGTCTGCCGGTGCGCCAAGGCGTATGCCTATCTGCAGCGGCGGGACTACGTCGTGCCGGAGGACGTCGCGGCGGTGCTGCCGGACGTGTGCGCCCACCGGCTGGTGATGAGCGCAAAGGCGCGGCTACATGAATACACGCCGGAATCGGCGCTGAGTGAACTGTTACAGGAAATTGCGCCCCCGACCGTGCGGGCGTTCACGCCGTGAGACGAGGGCAGACCCTCGGCGCGGCGCTGCTGTGGCTGTGCGTGCTGCTCGGACTGCTGACGGTTGTGCTCTGGACGGGCAGCGCGGCGGCGCTGGCAGGCCTTGGCGCGTCGGTGCTGTTCCTGCTTGCCGCCGCCGTCGTCAGCGCGGTGCAGGCGCGGCGGGTCACGCTGCGGCTGAGCCTGCCGCCGTCGGCGGAGAAAAACGCCGAGCTTCGCGGCGCACTGGCGCTGCGGGCGGACACGCGTCTGCCCGTCGGCCGCGCGCGCTGCACCTTAGAGCTGGAAAACGAGCTGACCGGCGAGCGCAGCACGCTGGAGCTTCTGGCCGCGCCGGGGCAGACGGGCTTTTCCTTCCGCGTGAGCCACTGCGGGCTGGTGAGGGTGCGCGTTCGGTCGGCGCGTCTGACCGGCCTGAGCGGCCTGTGCCGCACGCGCGTCCGAACCGATGCCGCCGCGCAGCTCACGGTGCTGCCGGACACGTTTGAAACCGAGGTTTTCCTGCGCATCGACCCCGCGCGGAGCGACGAAAGCGACGACGCGCCCGACCGGCGCGGCAGCGACCTGACCGAGCCGTACGCGCTGCGGGAATATCAGCCCGGCGACAGCCTGAAGCAGCTGCACTGGAAGCTCTCGGGCAAGCTCGACCGGCTGATCGTCCGCGAGGGCAGCGCACCGGTTTCCCGCTCGCTGCTGGTCCTTTGGGACCGCGGCGGGGATGCGGCGGCGCTCGACGCGCAGGCGGAGGTGCTCTTCTCCGTCGGGCAGGCCATCGGGCAGGCGGGACTTGGCTTTACGCTCGGCTGGACGACGGCCGACGGCCTGCGGCTGGCCGAGGCCGCGCCGGAAGCGGACAGCCTCTTTGAAGCGCTTGCCCTGCCGCTGCGCGACGCGCCGGCGCCCGATGGGCTGGCCGCCGTGCACGAGCCGCTGCCGTTCGGCAAGACCATCGTGCTCTGCGCCGCCGTTTCGCCCGCGCTGGCGGAGCTGGCCGGTGCGGATACGACGGTGCTGCTGTGCGGCACGGCGGCTGCGGACGGCGGTCTGCCGGCCGTCTGCTTTACCCCGACGGATTACGAGGCCGCGCTGCGGCATCTGGAGCTTTGAACATGAAACAATCGACCGGTTTTTACACGGTGCAGTCCCCTGCGCCGGAGAAAACGGAATATCGTGCGCTTGCCGCGCTGCCCGCGGCCGGACTGCTGTCCGGCGGCGTGCTGTGGCTGCTCGGCGCGCCGGTCTGGGCGGCGGTGAGCCTTGCGCTGTGCCTGCTGTGGACGGCGCTCGGGCGCTTTCGCTGGACGCTTCTGGCGGCGCTGGCGCTGGCCGCCGTCTTCTGCGCGGTGTTTTACCGCGCGGCGGGCGCGGGACTGCTGCTGTTTGCCAACCGGCTGCTCGAGCGGCTGACGGCGCTCGACGGGCGCATTCACCTGCCCTTCTCCGTTCCGGAAACGGCGCAAGTCGGCTGGTTCTTCGCGCCGCTGAGCGTCGTGCTCTCCGCGCTTGCCTGTCAGGAGGCGCGGCGCGGCGGGCTTGTCCTGTGCGCCGTGAGCTGGCCGGTCTTCGCGGTGGGCTGCGCACTGGGCTTTTTCGCACCGGAGGGGCTGCTCCCTCTGGCTGCGGGGATAGCGGCGCTGCTGCTGTACCGCGAGCGGGCGGTGCGCTGGCGCTCTCTTGCGCTTACGCTGGCCTGTGCACTGGCGCTTTCGCCGCTGGCGCTGCTGACCGTGCCGGAAAGCGGCCTGCCGCAGGAGCTGGCACGCGCCGTCCACGCGCTGCGCTATGACGGCGCGGCGGCGGCCATGCCGGAGGGCGACCTGCGCAATCTGCCGCAGCGCAGCCGGAGCGACACGCCCGCGCTGGCGCTGACGGTGGAAACGCCGCAAAAGCTCTATCTGCGCGGCTTTCTCGGCGAGCGCTACACCGGCACGGGCTGGACGGCGCTGGAAAATTCGACCCTGACTGGCGAAACCGACCGCTTCTGGCGGCTGCACGAGGGCGGCTTTTACGCCCAGAGCAGCATCGGGAGTGCGGCGAAATCGGTTGACATAATATCCGCATCCACTCTGACCGTCACCAACCTCACCGCCTGCGCGGGGCAGCAGTATCTGCCCTACGCACTCGTCGGAAACGACGCGCTGGACGCCGCCGTCATCGGCGACAACCGGACGGCGGGCACACGCGAACCGGTGACGCTGCGCTGCCTGACCGGCAGCGTACCGGCATGGTACGCGCTGCAGGGCAGCCTTGCCGCCGCGCAGGACACGGCGGCGGTGCAGGCGTATCTCGCGCAGGAACAGCAGTACCGCGAGTTCGTCAACGCGCGCTATCTGCAGCTCGATTCCGCCGCCGCAAGCGCGGCTGCGCAGCTGCTGGAGGGCCGTCTGGCGGAGCGGACGCTTCCGGCGATTCGCGGCGCGATTCTCGACGCGCTGGACGAGGCACTCACCTACGACGAAGCGGCGGCGACCGTCTGCGGCGACGAGGAGTTTCTGACCCATCTGCTGGCGACCGGCGGGCGGGGCTACGATGTGCATTACGCGACTGCCGCCGTGCTGCTGCTGCGCTACTGCGGCGTTCCGGCGCGGTACGTCGAGGGTTACTTCCTGCCCGCAGACGAGGCGGCGGCCAGCGTGACGCTGACCGAGCGCCACGCGCATGCGTGGGCAGAATACTATCTCGACGGCGTGGGCTGGATGCCCTTTGAGGTCACGCCGGGCTATATCGACAACGAGGAAAGCGCACTGACGGCGGTTTCCGACAAGGAATACGAAAATCCGCAGCTGCCCCCGCCCGTGCAGCAGCAGCCGAAGGATCGGGAGCACCGGTCGCAGGCGGCGCAGCCGGTCTGGCTGTGGGCGCTGCTGCCTCTGCTGCTCGCGGCGGCGGCCCTCTGGACGCTCCTGCGGCGCAGGCGGCTGAAAAAGCGCCTTGCCGCGCTGGAATCCGCCGCGCCGCGCGAGGCCGTCGCGGGGCTGTACGGCTACGCGGTCTATTTGCAGGAGAAAACGGGGCTGACGCTGCCCGGCCGCGAGGCCGAGGCGCTCAACCGCGAGGCGCTGTTCAGCGCCCACGAGATCACCGCGGCACAGGCCGCGCAGATGCAGGCCTACGTTGCCGCCGTCCGCGCCCTCTGCCGGACGCGCCCCCTCCCCCGCCGCCTCCGCGACCGCTGGCTGCGGTGCCTGTACTAGCTTTATTTTCGATTCAATACTCACATCGATACTGCCCGCCCTACGGACGGATTTTGATACTGTCTGGTGTTGTCGGAGGAGGTACTATGACAATGCGTAAATTTCTGATTTTTCTGCTCTGCGCGGCGCTGCTGTGCGGGATGCTGCCGGTGGCGGCGGCGGGCGGCGGACGGTTCTTTCTGACCGTTCTGAGCGCTGCACGGACGCTGGTCGCACCCTGCGCGGTCGAATACGAGGCCGGTCAGACGCTGCGCGAGGCCCTGCTGGCCGCCGAGCCGGAATTCGGCGGTCTGGAGGAGGGCTTTATCACCGACGTCAACGGCGTCGCCGGTAACTACACGGTGTTCTACGACGACGGCGGCTATCTGCTGGACGTACCGGCGTCAAGCGTCAGCTCCCTCCTGATCTCCGAGCGCGACAGCAGCCCGAAGGAGGTCACCGCGCTGGCCGGTGCGCTCGGCGCGCTGACCCTGCGCACGGACAACGCGCAGAATTGCCCCGCCGTGCAGTCCGCCGCCGTGCAGGCGCTGAACGCCCTGCGCACCACGGACGCCGCCGGAGCGGCTGCGCTGCTTGCCGAGCTGAACAAGGCGCTGGCCGACTATGAAGCAATTTTAAGCGGCCAAAAGTTTACCGTTACCGTCTCTGCGGCGGGCGCGAAGCACCTGACCCTGACCGACGCCTACGGCAATGTCACCGAGGCTGACGGCACACAGGTGCGGGTCGTTGCGGGCGAGTACGCCTTCTGCCTCTCCGACGGCGGCAATAACCGCACCGAGGGCAGCCTGACCGTCGGCGGCGACGTGGCAAGGGCCGTCTCCCTGCCGTCCGGCCAGTGGTTCGGCGGCGTTTCCCTGCGCCACACCAGCGGCACGGGCGAATACAATTACCCCGCAGACGGCGCGGTATATTACATTGAAGATTTCCGGACGCAGGTCTATCTGAACGCGCAGATGGGCGCTGTTCCCGACGAAAGCACCACCGCGCTCTACGCCTGCTACACCGGCCACAACGGCACGGACTACGGCGACGGCACGGTTGCCTCCAACCGCCGCACCTGGGACAGCTTCCAGACGTCGCTGCCGTCGCTGCTGGCGGCAGACATGGAGGGCCGCAGCTTCTCGCTCGAGGCCCGCTACCCGGATGCTGACGGCTGCACGCAAATTCAGTCCTATCCCGTCCGCATCGAGCGCACGCCGACACTGGCCGCGCTGACCGTGACCGGCGACGGCACGGTGCTGCCGCTGGACTTCGTGCCGGAGACGAAGGACTACACCGTGACCACCGTCTCCGCCGCGCTGGAGCTGACGGCGGCCCCCTTCGCGGACAGCTACACTGTCACCTTTAACGGCCAGAGCGGCGGCTCCGTCCCCGTTCAGGACGGCAGCACAATTGCCGTGACCGTCGCAGCGGAGGGCGCGCAGACCGTCTACACTCTTCACGTCAAGCGGGTCGAGGCCGCCGCCGTTACGCTGGCGCTGCCCGACGCGGCGACGACGGTCGTCGTCCGCAACGCTGCCGGTTACGAGATCGCGCCCGCTGCGGACGGCAGCTATCGCCTGATCCCCGGCGAGACGTACCGCTATACCGCGACGAAAAACGAATTTTTCCACACCGAGGCCTCCTTCACCGCCGCCGCGGGACTGACCGTTCCGGTCGCCGCGCCGGAGGCGGAGGATCGCCTGACCGGCTTTGCCTTCTACAGCTCGATGAGCGCGGCAAGCCGCATCGTCTACCCCATCGCGCCCGCGCCGGAGGCCGCCGCGCATGATTATACCGTAACGCTCTCCGACAACTCCACCGCCGTCTATGCGCAGGCAGCCTGCTCCGACAGCGCGTACCGCATTTTTGCGCTATACCGCTCCCAGACCTCGCAGACCCAGACCAACGGCGCGGAAAAGCAGCAGGAGCTGACCTACGCGGTCGACTCCGCCGGTACCGCCAAAATCTGCGACCGGCTGCTCGCCGTCGGCGGTAACTCCAACCCCCTGACCCTCCGCCTGCAGCGTGAGGGCGGCGGCGTGACCTACTATCAGGACTACACGGTCCGCTTCGTGCGGCAGCTGTCGCTGCGCAGCCTGACGCTCTCCGTCGGCGATACTCCCTTGCAGCTGATGACGGCGGACGGCAAGGCGACGAGCTTCCGGCGCGATGTCACGGACTACACCGTCCGCGCCGTGCTCGGCACGCCCGCCCTGACCCTGAACGCCGCGCTGCGCAGCACGCCCACGGCGGGCAATCCGAACAGCGGCGGCTACAGCGTCCTGCTCGGCGGCGAGCGCTATGAGGCGCTGGAAAATATTTCCATTCCGCTCGACGAGGTCTCGCAGACGCAGACCCTGACGCTGACCGTCTGCCACAGCGATGCGGCGGCAATCCCGACGGAATATCACATCACGATTCAAAAAACCGCGCCGTCTTATCTCACCGTGCGCACGACGCCGGCGGACGCGGTCGTCTTCCTCGTCAACGAGCAGACGGGCCGCGCGGTTTCCCGCGGCGCGGACGGGCGCTTCCCGCTGGTGCCCGGCGACCGGTACCGGATTACCGTGACGGCGGCGGGCTGCGTCGGCGCGCAGCAGTCCTACCTGGCCTCAGCGGACGACACGCTCACCGTCTCCCTGAAAAAAGCGCCGAAGAACGACAAATTGCAGCAGCTCGAGGCCGAATGGCCGAGCTTCCGCGCGGACGAGTACAACAACGGCCTCGTCGAAGCGCCGATGCCGACCGCCGCGGAGGAGAGCGTGCTGTACTGGGCGGCAAAGCTCGGCGACGGCTACTCCGCCGACGCGGCGGGCTGCCCGATCCTCGTGGACGACTGCCTGTACGTCTACGCCGCCGACAAGCTCTACCGCATCGACAAGTACACCGGCAAAACGCTCGCCACCGGCAGGATGGATCACAAGTCCAGCTTTGCCATCAACACGCCGACCTACGCCGAGGGCATGATCTTCGTCGGGCTGGCCGACGGCTGCGTGCAGGCCTTTGACGCGGTGTCGCTCGAGCCGCTGTGGCTCTACCGCGACCCGCTCGGCGGCCAGCCGAACTGCCCGCTGATCTATCACGACGGCTATCTCTACACCGGCTTCTGGCGGCAGGAGACGGAGACGGCGAATTTCGTCTGCCTGAGCGTCACGGACGAGGACCCGACGCGCGCGGACGAGACCAAGCTCGCCTCGTGGTACTACTCCTCCAAGGGCGGCTTCTACTGGGCGGGCGCGTATGTCTGCGACGGCTTTGCGCTGGTCACGACGGACGACGGCGAGCCGGGCTACCTGACCGGCTACAGCCGCATTCTCTCCTTTGACCCGCAGAGCGGCACGCTGCTCGACGCGCTCACCCTGCCGCACACCGGCGACGCGCGCAGCACCGTCGCCTTCGTGCCCGCGCAGGGCGGCGGCGGGACGGCGTACTTCACCACCAAGGGCGGCTATTTCTACGGCGTCGCCGTCGGCGCGGACGGCACCTTCGGCGCGCTGCGCGCCGTGGCGCTCTCCAACGGCGGGGAGAATGCGAAAAAGCCCGCCATGAGCACCTGCACGCCCACGATTTACAACGGCCGCGCCTATGTCGGCGTGTCGGGCACGTCGCAATTCGGCGCATATTCCGGACATAATATCACCGTGATCGACCTGGCGTCCATGTCCGTGGCCTACTCCGTACCCACGCAGGGCTACCCGCAGACCAGCGGCATCCTGACCACCGCATACGACAAGGGCGACGGCGCGGTCTATGTCTACTTCTTCGATAACTACACCCCCGGCAAGCTGCGCATGCTCTGCGACAGACCGGGTCAGACCGCGCCGCTGCTGACGACGCAGGAGACGGCGCTCGTCGATGGCCGCACACAGAGCTTCGACACCGCCTACGTCCTGTTCACGCCGGACGGCGAGCAGGCGCAGTACGCAATTTGCAGCCCCATCGTCGATTCCGACGGCACGATTTACTTCAAAAACGACTCGGCCTATCTGATGGCCGTCGGCAGCGTCCCGACGGCGCTGACCGTCACCACCCCGCCGGACAAGACGGACTACGCCGTCGGCGAGCAGTTCAATCCCGCCGGTATGACCGTGGAGGCGGCCTATGCCAACGGTACGGCTCGTGACGTGACGCGGCTGCTGACCTATTCCGACGCGCCGCTGACGCTCGACGACACGAACTTCCAGCTCCAGCTGCGCTATCTGATGTATCAGAACAGGGACGGCGCGGCGGGCACAGCTTTCCATTCGCCGGTCGGCGTGGTCGCGCTGACGGTGCACGAGGGCAGCAAAACCGACCCAACCGACCCAACCGAGCCGGTACCGCAGATCGACTTTGTCGACGTCGCCGAGAACGCGTGGTACAAGGGCGCGGTGGACTACGCCGTCGCGCACCGGTTGATGAACGGCGTGGGCAAAAACGCCTTCGACCCCGAGGGGCCGATGACGCGCGCAATGCTCGTTACGGTGCTCTGGCGCTACGCGGGCCAGCCGGAGGAGGGCGAAAACGTCTTCACCGACGTTCCGGACGGACAGTGGTTCTCCGCCGCCGTCCGCTGGGCGGCGAAAAACGGCGTGGTCAACGGCATCGGCGGCGGGAAATTTGACCCGGACGGCAATATCACGCGCGAGCAGATGGCCGTCATCCTGTTCCGTTACGCGAACAAGCTCGGTCTCGACACGCACAAGCGCGGCGAGTTCTCCTCCTTCGAGGACGGCGGCGCAGTCAGCGATTACGCGCTCGACGCGGTACGCTGGGCCGTCGCAGAGGGCGTGATCGGCGGCAGTCTGGAGCACGGCAGGCTCTACCTCAACCCGCAGGGCAGCGCCACCCGCGCCGAGGTCGCCACCCTGCTGATGCGCTATATCGAAAATATCCTGACCTGACACTCCGCGCCTCGGCTCCCTCTTTGAGGGAGCTGGCACGGCGAAGCCGTGACTGAAGGAGTCCCCCGTCCCCGCCGCAGCAGATTTTTAATCCGTGCCGAAGGCACACCACCATTATTCACTATTCACTAAATCGACACTGCCTGCACCGGCGGGGTAAGGGCACCCCGCCCTACGAACGATTTTCGATACTGCCTGCACGAGGGCGCTCAATGAGCGCCCCTACGGACGGATTACGATATTTCCTGTGCGCCGCCGGAGGGCGGTAATCTTTGATTCGGAAACTGCTATGAAGAAAAACCTATTGCTCCTGCTCGTGGTTGCGGTGGTCGTGGCTGTGGTGCTCCTGACCTGCGACATTCAGTCGGTGGATGAATTCTACCTCGAGCACCTCGAGGACATCGCCCCGGGCGATCCGGTGGTGACGCTCTCGATCCGCTGCGACACGGCGCTGGAAAACTCTGACAAGTTAAAAGACGGCATTCTGCCCTATCTGCCCGCCGACGGCGCGATTCTGCCGCCGACGCGGTACGTGCTGCGCTCCGGCGACACGGTCTTCGACGTGCTCTACCGCGCGGTGCGGCACGAGCGCATTCCGCTGGAATACCAGACCTCGCCCCTCTACGGCAGCGTCTATATCGAGGGCATGGGCTATCTGTACGAATTCTCCTGCGGGCCAAGCTCCGGCTGGGTCTATCGGGTCAACGGCGTGTTCCCCGACCGCGGCTGCTCGTCGTATGCGCTTTTGGACGGGGACGTGATCGAGTGGGTCTACACCTGCGCGCTGGGAGAGGATGTGGGCTACGAGGAATGAAATTTTTTGAACGCTATCATCCGGCGGCGCTGCTGGCATATTTCGCGGCGGTGCTGCTGATCTCCATGTTTTCCGGCAGCCCCGTCACGGTGCTCACTGCGCTCCTCGGCGGCCTGTGCTTTGCCGCGACGATGACCACGGCGCGGGAAAAAGCGGCGGATTTGTCGTTTTATCTGCCGCTTTTGCTGCTCGTTACGGTGACCAACCCGCTCTTTTCCCACAACGGCGCAACGCCGCTGTTCTTCCTCAACGGGCAGCCGGTCACGCTGGAGGCGATTGTCTACGGCGCGGGACTGGGCGCGACGCTCTGGGCGGTACTGCTGTGGTGCCGCTGCTGGAGCCGCATTATGACGAGCGAAAAGCTCCTGTACCTGTTCGGGCGGGCGATTCCCCGCCTGTCGCTGGTGCTGTCGATGGCGCTGCGCTATGTGCCGCTCCTGCGGCGGCAGGCGAAAAAGCTCGAGCAGTCGCAGCAGGCGCTCGGGATGCACACCTCGGACAGCTGGCTGGATCGCGTGCGCGCAAAGCTGACGGTCTACTCCGGCCTCGTCGGCTGGTCGCTGGAAAACGCCGTGGAGGTCAGCCGCTCAATGAAGGCACGCGGCTACGGCCTCAAGGGCCGGACGGCCTATGCGAATTATCACTTTACCAAGCGCGACGCCGCGCTTCTGGTCTTCACGCTCTGCGCGGCGGGGCTGTATCTGGCGGTCAACATCCTCGGCTACGGCGGCTTTACCTACTACCCCGCGCTGAGCGGCGTTGACCTGCGGCTGCCGGCGCTGGCGGGAGATATCGCCTTTGCGGCGCTGGCATTCGCGCCGTTTCTGATTGAAGGGGGGCAGACGCTGCAATGGAATTGCTGCAAATCAAGAATCTGAGCTTCACCTATCCGAGCCGCGAGGAGGCGGCGCTGGACGGGCTGAGCTTTTCCGTCGAGCGCGGCAGCTTCAACGTCCTGTGCGGGCAGTCCGGCTGCGGCAAGACGACGCTGCTGCGTCTGCTCAAGCGGGAGCTTGCGCCGCACGGCACGCTCGGCGGCGAAATCCTCTACTGCGGCCAGCCGCTCTCCGCGCTGGACGAGCGGCGCAGTGCGGCGGAGATCGGCTTTGTCCGGCAGGATCCGGACGAGCAGCTCGTAACCGACAAGGTCTGGCACGAGCTGGCCTTCGGGCTGGAAAGCCTCGGCATGGAAAACGGCGACATCCGGCGGCGCGTGGGCGAGATGGCCAGCTATTTCGGCATCGGCCCGTGGTACCACCGCGACACCGACCATCTCTCCGGCGGGCAGAAGCAGCTGCTGAATCTGGCCGCCGTCATGGTCATGCAGCCGAAGCTCCTGCTGCTCGACGAGCCGACGAGCCAGCTTGACCCGATCGCGGCGGCGGATTTTATCGCCACGCTGCAAAAGCTCAACCGTGAGCTGGGGCTGACGATCCTGCTCTCCGAGCACCGGCTGGAGGAGGTCTTCCCCGTGGCCGACCGCGTGATCGTCCTCGACCGCGGCGGAAAAACGCCCTGCCTGACCGGAACGCCGCGCGAGCTGTGCGGCCTGCTGCGGAGCCATCCAATGGCGGGCGGTCTGCCCAGCGCCAGCCGCATCTGGGCGGGGCTTGACC
>CAKUNB010000004.1 GCA_934668285.1 uncultured Oscillospiraceae bacterium
AAGGCGGCAACGCCGCCAACGGCTGCGCAATGGGCATCGGCCCCTACGCATCGAAGTGGTAAGGGTAAAAAAACAAAAACCAAAAACGCCCCGCGGGCTTTGCGGGGCGTTTTTTTAAGAGGAACACGCCATGATCTATCTGGATAACGCCGCCACCACCCGTCCCTGTGCCGCGACGGTGGAGGCGGTCACGAACGCACTGACCCGCGACTGGGGCAACCCTAGCGCGCAATATCACCTCGGCATCGAGGCGGCACGGCTGCTGCGCCGCTGCCGCGTCGAGGTCGCCGAAGCGCTCGGCGCGGAAACCGACCGCGTCTACTTCACCTCCGGCGGCACGGAGGGCGATAACTGGGCCATTTTTTCCGCTGCGGAACGCCTCGGCAAGCGCGGCAGGCACGTCGTCACCACCGCCGTGGAGCATCACGCGGTGCTGCATCCGATGGAAAAGCTCGAAACGCGCGGCTTTGAGGTGACCTATCTCAAGCCCGACGCGCTCGGCCGCGTCTCCGTCGAGCAATTGCAGGCCGCGCTCCGGCCGGACACCATTCTCGTCAGCATCATGATGGTCAACAACGAATCCGGCGCAGTCATGCCCATCGAGCGCATGGCCAGGCTGACACACCGCGTCTGCCCCGAGGCGCTGTTCCACACCGACGCAGTGCAGGGCTTTTTCAAGGTCCCGTTCGCCGCGCGGACGCTCGGCGCAGACATGATCTCCATCTCCGGCCATAAAATCCACGCCGGAAAGGGCGTGGGCGCGCTGTATCTGTCGAAAAAGCTGCCGCCGCTGCTGCTCGGCGGCGGGCAGGAGGGCGGTCTGCGCAGCGGCACGGAGAACCTACCCATGATCGCCGGTCTGGCTGCCGCCTGCGTGGCGCAGAAACCGACCTTCCGCGCCGATATCGCCGCGCAGGACGCGCTCAAAAAGCAGCTGCAGGCCGGATTGGCCGCAATTCCCGGCGTGACGCTCCTCGGCGCGCAGGACGCGCCGCACATTGTCAATCTGGCCGTCGCCGGTCTGCGCTCGCAGGGGCTGCTCAATGCACTGCAGGAGCGCGGCTTCTGCGTGTCGGCCGGCTCGGCGTGCAGCAAGGGCCACCGCAGCCACGTGCTGGAGGCAATGGCCGTCGCGCCCGCGCTGATCGACGGCTCCATTCGCGTTTCCCTGTCCAATGAAACGACGCAGGGCGAAATTGCGGCCTTCCTCGCTGCCCTTCCCGAAGCCATCCGTTCCCTCGGCGGAGCAAAATGAAAGGAGAATTTCGCATGAAACAACGAATTCTTGCCCTTCTTCTGGTCGCGGCGCTGCTGTGCGCCGTCCTTCCGGCGGCCTCTGCGGCGGAGCAGACCGGCGGCAAGCTCGGCGCGAACCACACGTAGACGCTCGACGAGGCCGGTGTGCTCACCGTCTCCGGCTCCGGCGCGATGCCGCGTGAAATTTTCTACCCGTGGGACAACTACACCGCGCAGATCACCGCCGTTGTGATCGAGCCGGGCGTGCGCTCCGTCTCCAAAGCTGCCTTCCGCAAATGCACCGCGCTGACCGCCGTGACCCTGCCGGACGGCCTGATGGAGATCGGCGACTCCGCATTTTACCACTGCACGGCGCTGCGCGAGCTTACGCTGCCGCAGAGCCTGACGACCATCGGCGAGTCCGCCTTCGAGCAGTGCGCGCTGCCCGCGCTGGTGCTGCCCGACGCGGTGACCGAGATCGGCGAATGGGCGCTTGCCGAGTGCGGCGCGCTGCGGGAGATTTCCCTCGGCGCGGGCCTGACCGACCTCGGCGACGGGGCGTTTATGCTCTGCGAGACGCTGCAGGGCTTCCGCGTCAGCGAGGAGAACACGGCCCTGTGCAATGACGGGCGCGGCGTGCTATTCCTGAAAAACACGAAGGAGCTGTACTGCTGCCCCGGCGGACTTACCGGCTCATATACCGTGCCGGATGGTACGCTGAACATCAAGGGAGAAGCCTTTTCCGGCTGTCGGAAGCTGCAAATCGTGAACGTCCCCGCAAGCGTGGAGGCCATTGGAGGAAAGGCATTTTATAATTGCACGGTGCTGATGGCTGTGTGCTTCCTCGGCAACGAGCCGATATGCCTATCAAAGCATTCGCCGTTTCTCAGATACGACCCTTTGACGGGCGAGGACGTCCCGCTTTCCGGTACCATCGTTTACCACATGGTTGATGCAAGTGGCTGGGAGGGAGAAACGTGGAAGGGCTGTCCTCTCAGGGACTGGGACGGCGTGCCTTTCTGTCTCCATGAACATACCAGAACCGAAAAAAAGGATTCGACCTGTACTGAGGGAGGCTATGAGCGCATAATCTGCTGCGACTGCGGCGAGGAGGTGGCAGGCACTGACTGGCCCGCTGACGGCCACAAGTTCAAAAACGGCTACTGCACGGTCTGCTTTGCGGAGGACCTTGAAAATGTGTGGGTCAATCCGTTCTGGGATGTCCGAGAGAGCGACTGGTTCTATGACAGCGTGAAATTCGCCAGCCGGAACAAGCTGTTTAACGGCACTGCGCTGGACACCTTCAGCCCGAACGAGCCGATGACCCGCGCCATGCTCGTCACCGTCCTGTGGCGGCTCGACGGCGAGACGGCCGCCGCGCGGCCCAGCGGCTTTACCGACGTGCCCGCGAAGCAGTGGTACACCGAGGCCGTCGATTGGGCGGCGGAGAACGGCGTCGTCAATGGCATCGGCGGCGGCCTGTTCGACCCCGAAAGCGCGGTCACACGCGAGCAGATCGCGACCATTTTGTATCGCTACGCGGAAAAGAAGGGCGTCAGCACCACCGAGCGCGGCGACCTGAGCGTCTTCCCCGACGCGAACAGGGTCAGCGATTACGCAAGAAACCCGCTGGCATGGGCGAACGCGGCGGGGCTGGTCAACGGCACGAAGGAGGGAAGCCAGATCCTCCTCGACCCCCAAGGCAGTGCCACCCGCGCCCAGGTCGCAGCGATCCTGACGCGCTACATTCAGAAGGTGCAGAAATAACGAAAAACAGCCTCCCCCACGGCAGAAAACTCCGCCGCGGGGGAGGCGTTTTTATTTTATGCAAAAGCTATCGACTTTGTTCGTAGGGGCCGCTGCCTACATCGGCCCGTTGCAGGCAGCATCGATTTTGGTGCATACCATGTTGTAACCGGCGCCTGCGGGCGCGGGGGCTCCTTCAGACATGGCCGTAGGCCATGACACAGCTTGTCAAAAAAGTCCTTGCGGACTTTTCCGACAAGCTGCCTTCAAAATTGCAAAATAGGAATAGGTAATATTATTTTGCAATTTTGCCCGCTGCGGCGGGGTTATTGAACGTGAAAGGGAACCCTGACGGTTCCCTTTCACACTTTTCCTCCCTCCGAAGCTTTTCGCTGGGTGGTTTTTTGACAGTCTGAGTCATGGCCGTAGGCCATGACAGCTTTCTCAGAGAGGGAGCCAAGGCACTGCGGCGCGGGTATGTTGGCTTTGCAATCAGCGCTGTTCCAGATAGCGCATGAGGATGGCGGCGACTTGGGAGCGGGTGGCGGTGGTTTGGGGGAGGAGATAGAGCTGGCCGTGATCGGCGCTGCCGCCGATGATGCCGGAGGTCACGGCCCACGACAGCGCTTCGGCGGCCCAGTCGCTGACCTCCGCCGCGTCGGGGAAGCCGCGCAGGGCGTCGCGCGCTTCGCTGTCCGTGCCGCTTGGCCGGTCGTAGCGGAAGAGGATCGTTGCGATCTGCTCGCGTGTGACCGCGCTTTCGGGGTCAAACAGGCCGTCGCCGACGCCGTTGACCACGCCGTTTCCTGCCGCCCATGCGACGGCCTCGGTGTACCACTGCCCCGCCGGAACGTCGCGGAAGCGGTTTTCGTATCCCTCCGGACTGCCCGCGTTGCGCCAGAGCACCGTAACGAGCATGGCGCGGGTCATGCTGCCCTCGGGGTCGAAGCACTCGCCGCCGACGCCGTTCATCAGTCCGGCGCGCACGGCGTAGGTCACCGCCTCGGCGTACCACGCCTTTGCGGAAACGTCGCGGAAGTAGACGGGCAGCGGCTGCTGCGCGGCGTTCGGATCGCGCCGTCCGCAGCGGGCGCAGATGCCGTTCTGATAGTCGTGCCCGAGCGGCGCGACGGGGTCGACCCGCCGGGCCTCGCCGCAGGAGCAGCGCTGTAACGTATAGCCCGCCTCGGTGCACGTCGGCGCGGTGACCTGCGAGACAAAGCGGTGGGTGTGGCTGGCCGGATAGGCGGGGTAGCCGTTCCATTCCGGCGTCGACCAGCCCTCGGCGTCCGGCGGATAGAACACCGTCACGTCCGGACAGTTGTCAAACGCGCCCGCGCCGCCCAGCGGCGCGTCGCCGAGGAAGTAGACCTCCCGCAGCGCCTTGCAATCCTGAAACGGAAGGTAACCAAGGTTTTGCATCGACGCGGGGACGGTAATGGTTTTCAGACCGGTGCAGCCGATGAAGCACCAATCGTTCATTGTTTTCAGCTGTGTGGGCAGCACCAGCAGCTCAATGCTCCGGCAGTACGCAAACGCATCCGCGCCAATTGAACGCAAACTCTCCGGCAGCGCCAGCCGCGAAAGCTGGCGGCAGCCGCTGAAGGCCTCGCCCCTGATGTCGGTAATCCCCTCGGAAAAGCCGACATAGGTCAGCGCGCTGCAATTGAACGCAAGCCGCCAAGGAAGATCCCTCAGCCCCGCGGGCAGGGTGAGGCTTTGCAGCGACGTGCAGTTTTCGAACAGACTCGTGCCGAGCCCCAGCATCCGCCGGGGCATGCGGACGGTTTGCAGCGCCGTGCAGTCCTTGAAGGCTCCGTTGCCGAGGTAGAACAGCGTGTCCGGCAGCGTGACGGTGGTCAGCGCCGTCTGACCGGCAAAGGCGCCGGCGGCGACGCGCCGGACGGTCGAGCCGTTGATTTTTTCCGGCAGCTCCAGCCGCGTCAGCGTGCCGGAGAAGGACGTAATTTCGCCGGTTTCCATGCTGAACGAGAGCGTGCCGCCGTCGATGGGTTTTTTGACCAAGCCGGTGGGGATTGCGTTGCCGTCCCACGGAGAGGTAACGTAGCCCGTCAGGCCCGCCCAGCCTGCGCGGTCGGGGAGATAGTAAAGCGTCAGGCGCGGCAGGGGGTAATGCTCTTCTGAGTTGGTGATCGAGTTGAGGCCGTTGCGCCAGAAGACCTCCTTGCCGAGCGTGGGCAGGTCGCCGGTGAAGCACGCCGTCGTCAGGTTGGTGCAGTTTTCAAAGGCGTAGCCGTCGATGCTTTGGAGCGCAGACTTGAAGACGATCCTGTGCAGGGAAACGTTGTCGGAAAACGCGTACATGCCGATGCGCTCCAGACTTTCCGGCAGAATGACAGTGCTGAGCTGCGAGCAGAAGGTAAAGGCTTGGTCGTCGATGACCGTCAATCCCTCGGGCAGGGTGACGGAGGTCAGCGCCCGATTGCCGCCGAACGCGGAATAGCCGATCCGCCGCACCGGCGTGCCGTCGATGACGGCGGGGAGGACGGACTCGGAGACGGTACTGTCCGCGCGCTCGATGGACTGGGTTGCTTTGTCAAAGTACAGATTGCCGCCCTTGACGGGGTAGACGATCCAAGGTGCAGTCGCAAACGCCGTCGAAGCCAGCCCAAGCAGCAGCGCTGCCGCCAGCAGCAGAGAAAACACACACCGTTTCATGGTTGCCTCCTGTTTCCGGTAGTTATAATTGTAGTATAGCATTGCTCCCGAAGCCTGTCAAGAGTACACGTTTTTTCGGGCACAAGCAGGACAGAAAACCGCTCGTAGGGCGGGGTGCCCTCACCCCGCCGCGTGCAGGCACCTTCGATTTTACTGCGGCTTTGCAATGTTTTTGACGCGCCGAGGAACCTTGAGGGTTGCTTTTCCGTCTGTATTGGTGAAGGATCCTTTAGAAGCATCGGGAGGACGTTATGGACGAACGGGAAATTCTTGCGCTGCTGCTCCGGCACGAGGAGGCTGGATTGGAGGCGGCGCTGGCGCGTTACGGTGCGCGGCTGCGGGCGCTGGCGGCGGGCATTGCCGGAGCGGAGGCGGCGGAGGAGTGCGTCAACGACGCGCTTTTGGCCGCGTGGAACGCCATTCCGCCCGCGCCGGCGCATCTATTCGCCTATCTCTGCCGCATTACGCGCAATATCGCCCTCGACCGCTGCCGCAGCGCCGCGGCAATCAAGCGCGGCGGGGACGTTCTGCGCCTGTCGCTTGACGAGCTGAGCGAATGCGTCTCCGGCGGCAGCGAGCCGGAGCGCTGCGTGGACGCTGCCGCACTGCGGGAGGCGGTCAATGCCTTCCTGCACGGGCGGCCCGCGCGGGAGCGGGCGGTATTTCTGGCGCGGTATTTCTACGCCATGCCGATCCGCGAGATCTGCGCGCGGTTTTCCATGCGGGAGAGCGCCGTCAAGTCCTCCCTTCGCCGCACGCGCGAGCGCCTGCGGAACGATCTGGAACAGGAGGAGCTGTTATGAAGCCGGAGGAGCTTTATGAGGCCATCGGCGGCGTGGACGACGCGCTGCTGGCGGAATTTGAGGAACAACAAAAAAAGCGCCCGCAGCCGTGGAAGCGGTGGGGCGCGCTGGCGGCCTGCGCGGTGCTGCTGCTCGGCGGCGGCCTGTGGCTGCGGCCGTGGAGCGTGGCGGAGCGTCCGACCGAGCCGACCGAGCCGTCCGCGGCGAGCACCGCCGCGACGCAGACCCCGAGCGAGGCGGAGGTGCCGCCGCTCTCGGCCCTGCCGGAGCTGGTTTTTACCGACGAGGGGTATAACATGGCGGCGGATATCGCCTATCCGGACGGCTATTTCATCCGTTCCCTGACCGCTGCGCAGATCGCCGCGATCTGGGGGCAGGAAACGCTCTCGTGGGAGGGCGTTTCGCCGGAAATTTCCGGCCAGGTGATCTACGACGGCACGGGAATGCCGTGGATCGTGCAGCTCACGGCGGTGCAGGACGGCCAGACGCTGTATCTGGAGCTGTCGCCGGAGCGGCTGCCGCCGCAATGCGTTGTGCTCGAGGACGGCGGGACGTGCGAATTTTACGGCACGGCGGTCCGCGCCTTCCGCAGCGAGACGTATGCGACGGTGGACTTCCTGCGTGGCGAGGGCGAGACGGCGGTCGGCGTGCGGCTGACGCTCGAGCCGGTCAGCGAGGCGCTGGAGGCGCTTGCCACGCGCGCCGTTTCGCAGTCGCTGCGTCCGGAGGGGACGCTGGCGCTGCTGTTTTTGCAGACGGAGGACGTGCCTGTGTGGCGCAGCGAGGCGCTTGACGAGACGCAGGCCTATGCCGACGCGTCCTTTGGGGCCTATCTGCCGCGGGCACTGCCGGAGGGATATGCGTTTTCCGACGCGTGGCGCGAGCAGGGCGAGGATCGCGATTGGCTGTCGGTCAACTGGCTTGACGGCTGGAATGGGCAGCTTAACATGACGCTCAGCCATCCGGAGACGGTTTCCGCGCTGGTGCATGCCGATCAGCCGGAGGCCTACGTCTGGGACTATTACGGCGCGGAGAAGCCCGACGTGCCCGAGCAGTACTTCGAAACATGGACCGAGCCGGTTTTCTACCGCGACGAGGTCACGCCGGAGGTGCTGTTCTCGCGCATCCACGGCACGGACGAGGCCGGAAGCTGCACCGCGCGCTTCGGCATCCGCGAGGCCGACGGAACCCTCCTGCGCATCTACGCCTCCGCCGACCGCGCAACCTTGCAGACCCTCCTCACCGCCCTGTGCACGGGAGCGGAATAGTCTCCCGATAGACGCCGTAGGGCGGGGTGTCCTCACCCCGCCGCGTGCAGGCAGTATCGATTTAGTGAATAGTGAATAGTGAATAGTGAATAATGAATAATGAATAATGGTGGTGTGCCTGACGGCACAAATTAAAAATCCGCTGCGGCGGGACGGAGGGAGAGAGGGCGGGTACTTCGGTTTTGGTGCGTGTTATGTCTTAATCTGCGCCTATGTGTGCGAGAAAACAAACTTGCCACGGCCTCAACAGGCCGTGGCAAGTTCCGTTTTTCCTTATTAAATGTACCGAATCTCCAGATTGCCGAAGCTGACGTCGGCGTCGAGGTAGAGGGTGGCCTCGGGCTGGGCGATGGGGCAGCCGCGGACTTGGGTTGCGCCGAAGCTTTCGTCGCGCGTCAGCTCGACCTTGTAGCGCTCGGGCACCAGCAGCGTCAGCGAGCCGAAGCTGTTGTCCACGGTGAGGCGGCATTCCGGCGCGAGCGCGGCGCAGCCGGTGAAATCCACCGTAAATTCGCCGAAGCTGCTGTCAATATTGCCGCCGCGCAGGACGGGGACGACCACGGGAATGCGGCCGCTGCCGAAATTCAGGGTGCAGCGCAGCATGCCGTCGTTGCATGACATTTCACGAACCGGCTTTTTGTCCTTTCCGGTCACGTACTGCCGGTGCTTTTTGCTCCTCCGCTTGCCGAAGACGATGTCAATGACGAGGCTCAGGCCCCAGAGCAGCAGCAGCGCGGGCAGCAGCACGCCCCAGCTGAGCTTGATTGTCAGCACGCCGTAGGCCGACAGCAAAAATGCGAGGCCGCCGAGGCTCAGCACCAGACAGAACAGCGAAAAGCCGCCGAGCAGACCCGAGATACCGATATAAAATACGGCCAGCGTCCACAGCACCGTCCACGTCGACACCTCGAACGCGCACAGATGATTGACCAGCAGCAGCGCGCCGACCGTAAGGATGAACAGCGCGAAGACCAGCCCGCTGTTTTTCAGGCGGAAGCTCCAGCTGCCGTGCCAGCGTTCCTTTTGCTCCTCCGGCTCGACCGGCTCGGCCACGTGCACCGGCGCGGCGCCCTGCTTGCCCAGCAGCTCGTCGACCGATACGCCGAACAGCTCCGCCAGCTCCGGCAGAATGGAAATATCGGGGCAGGAGAGGTCATTTTCCCATTTGCTGACCGCCTGCGCGCTGACGCCCATGCGCGCGGCCAGCTGCTCCTGCGTCAGCCCGAGACGTTTGCGGTGGTATTTGATCCGACCGCCGAGTGTTGTTTGATTCATGATTTGATTCCTCCGTTTCGCCCCTATTGTGCCATAAACCGGACGAAAAATCAATCATCTGAGGGTTTACGGTACAAATTTTTCCGCTCAACTGCCGGTTGAGCCGCCGGTTGCGTTGCCTCGGAGGGGAAATCACCCACAAATCGCGCCGGTGCAGGCAGTATCGAAATCCGTTCGTAGGGCGGGCTGCCCTCAGCCCGCCGAGTGCAGGCGCCTTCAATTTTGGTGCACACGATGTTGCGAGTTGCGCCTGCGGGCGCGGGGACCCTCTCAGTCACGGCCTTCGGCCGCGCCAGCTCTCCCAGAGGGAGAGCCAAGGCCGCGCTGCGGCGCGGGGGCGGGCGCTCAATGAGCGCCCTTACGGCGTGTAACGGCGCTTTTTGCCATGCATCCGCGTCATGCAAAACCGTAAGTGCCTGCACGGCGCGATGGGGGCATCGCGCCCTACGCAAAAGTGGGGCTTGGGCGCAAAAGGCCCCTGCGCGGGGTTGGGCCTGCGCAGGGGCGTGGGGTTCGGAGGGCGTGTTGGTCAGTCGGCCAGGAGGGTGTAGAGGGGGAGGCAGAACAGCTCGGTGCCGTCGGTGTCGTAGATGTAGGAGGCGCGGGTGTCGTAGCAGGAGACGACGCCGTCGAAAATCAGCAGGCCGTCGCTGAAATCGCCCGGCAGGGTGATGAACGGCGTCATGGTTGCATCATAAAGCGTCGTCGTGCCGCCCGTCTGCACCGTCAGATAGGCCGTGGGGCCTACGGTGTCGTAGGATGCGTGGCAGGTGCCGACGAACTGCAGCACCGGCTCGAACTGCTCGTTATAGATCGTGGTCCTCTGGTTCTTTTCGTAATTCTGTCCCTCTTGACCGATAACGGCGATGAAATAGGGAAACTCCACATCGGGCAGATAGCAGCACGGCGCAACATAGCCGCCCGTGCCGAGATCGAGCGACAGCTTCTGCCCCGTTTCGGTGTTATACAGCTTCGTGACGACGTCGCTGGACTTCGCGGAGATGTTGGTTCCGTCCAGCCGATACCACGTGTAGCCGCCGTCCGGCGCGTCGGGGTCGAACGCGGTTTCCTCGGTGAGAGGGTTGCCGTCGATGTCGTATGTTGTGTCAAAATCGCCGTCCAGCCCGTTGCGGACGAAGTAGGCGCCGTCCCAGAAGAGACTGTCGTAATTCGCGGCGGTGATGAGCACGTTTCCTGCCGCGTCGACTACGCGTTTGTCGCCATCCTCGGAATCCATTACGAGAAAGCGGTCGGTGGTGCAGATGCTGACGGAGTAGTAGTCGCGGTCAAACAGCGGCGAGCCGTCGGGCTTGAGCAAGGTCTCGCCTCCGCCGGTCAGGGTCGCGCTGAAAAAACCGTCTGCCGCGGGGTAGATGTTGGAGTACGGCCCAGCGACGCATGTGCCGTCGAGGCGGTAGAGGTAGCTGTCCGTCTCCTCCTGCGTGCCGTCGCCCCAGTCGGCGAGCTTGCCGTTTTTCAGCGGGACGACAAGCAGGTCGCCCGCGCAGGTGAGCTGCCACGAATAGCCGCCCAGCCGGCTCGTAAAGTCGAAGTCCGCCTCGGTTTTCAGGAGTGTTCCGGCGTAATCGTACACGTCAAAGCGCTCGGCGCGGCTGTCCTCGCTCGGGTAGATGCACAGCAGGAAATCGTCCGCCGCGCTGACCTCGGCATAGCGGCAGCCGGTGACAAACGAGCCGTCGAGCGAGGCAAGGCCGCAGAGCGTGTCGCCGACGGGGTAGGTCTCGCCGTTTGTGTCGGTGTATTCCGACGCCTCGGTCTTTTTATAGAGCCAGAGGCCCTGCGTGCCGTCGGCGCCGGAAAGCAGGTTGATGTAGCTGTAGACCGGATCGGCGACGATGCGGCCCTGCGCGTCGGCAAAGCCGGTCATGCGCATCCGGAAATAGTCGCTGTCGCCGATCATTGCGGAAAACGGATAGAGCCGGCCGTAGTCATCCCGCGCCTCCAGCTCCGGCAGCGCCTCCTCCGTCAGGCGGGTGAAGTGCGGCGTTACGGTGGTTTTTCCGGTGGTATAGGCGCTGTAGTCCGTCTTGACGGAGACACCTCCGGCGGTTACGGTGTATTCCTTTGGCGGGGCAAGGGTCGGCGCAGGCTCCGTTGCGGGCGCATCCGGCGACGCGCAGCCGCCGAGCAGCAGCCCGCAGAGCAGCAGCAGGGCAATCAGACGTTTCATGGCAGTATCCTCCCTCGCGGCGCGGTCAGTCTGCGAAGTCCATCACGGAGACGTAGCCCTCGGCGGCGATCAGGCGCTGGCCCTCCTCGGTCATGAGCCAGTCATACAGGATGCGGCTCGGTGACTCCGGCTCGGCGTTGGCGCGGATGACGCAGTAATAGGCGTTGCGGTGGGGGTATTCGCCGCTGCGGATCGTCTCGGACGAGGGCGCGACGCCGTCGATGGACAGGATTTTCAGCCCCTGCGCCATCTGCATGTCGTTGGCGTAGTAGTAGACGGAGTAGCCGATGGCGTTGGCGGAGTTGTCGTAGTCCTTCACGGCCTGCATCAGGCCGCCCATGCTCGTGACGATGTAATCCTCGGGCGCGTCCATCATGGGCGTGTCCTTCATGACGAGCTTGAGCATCAGCGCCTGCGAGCCGGCGTTTTCGTTGCGCTGGAAGGCTTCAATCGGCGCATCGTTGCCGCCGACCTCGCTCCAGTTGGTGATCTCGCCGGAATAAATTTTACGCACCTGCTCGGTCGTCAGGTTGTCGACGGGGTTGTTTGCGTTGACGACGAAGACCAGCCCGTCGGTGGCGATCGTCTCGATGTCGGTCTCAAAATACGCGTCCTTCATTTCGTCGTAGACGGCGGCGTTCGGCTCGCCGACGATCAGCAGGTCGCAGAAATCGGCCATCAGGTTGCGGAACGACTGCGTTGTGCGGTTGAACTGCACGAGGTCGCCGACCGCCTCGCGGCTCTCGCCGAGCAGGACGCTGGCAATCGCCTCGCCGAGCGGCACCATCGAGGTCGAGCCGTCCATGCGCGGGAAATTTTCGCGGGTGAAGGTGAAGAGGTTGTCGGGTTCGGTGGGGGCTTCCGTCGGGGCCTCGGTGGGCGCCTCCGTGGGCGCGGGTGCACCGGCGCAGCCCGCCAGCAGCGCCACAAGCAGCAAAACGGCGGTCAGTACGGTCAACTTTTTCATTTTCCTTCCTCCTTATCAGATCTCTATTCTTTTGACGGCAAAAGTGCGCGTCAGTTCCCGTTGTTGCAGAGAAATTCCATCGCTCGCGCGTAGCCGGAAAAGCCCAGTCCGACGAAGCTGGCGCGGCAGGCCGGCGCGGTGTAGGACACGCGGCGGTAGCTTTCACGGCGGGAGATGTCCGTCAGGTGTACTTCGACGGCGGGCACCGGCACCGCCCGCAGCGCGTCGGCAATGGCGATCGAGGTGTGCGTGTAGGCGGCGGGGTTGAGGACGATGCCGTCAAAGCGGCCGTAGGCCTCCTGAATCCAGTCGACCAGCACGCCCTCGTGATTTGTCTGCCGCACGTCGATCTCGCAGCCGATGCGGGCCGCCTCGGCGTGCAGATAGGCCTTTAACGCGGCGTAATCCTGTGTGCCGTAGAGCGCAGGCTCGCGCAGCCCCAGCAGATTCAGATTCGGACCGTTCAAAATCAGCAGTTTCATAGCGCCTCCATAATCGCGCGGACGGTCTGGTCGACCGTGCCGTTGTTGTCAATGTCCGCGTCCGCAAAGCGGCGGTACAGCGGGTCGCGCTGCGCAAACAGCGCCGGCAGCGGGACGCCCGCGCTGAGCGGTCGGTTTTGCGTCGGCAGCAGGTGCAGCGCCCGATGCAGGCGGAAAAGCCGCCCGTTCTGGTGCAGGAGCGGGTAGTTTTCCTCCCGCGTGACGCAGCCGCCGCCGGTGGCGATCACGCAGCCGGATTTTTGGCCAAGCTCGGCCAGCGCCGCCGTTTCGGCGCGGCGGAACGCGGCCTCGCCCGCCGTGCGCAGGTAGTCCGCGCACGGGCAGCCGAGCCGCTGCTGCACAAGCGCGTCGCTGTCAAAGAAGGGACGGCCCAGCGCGGCGGCCAGCGCCCGCCCGACCGTGGTCTTGCCGCAGCCGGGCATGCCGATGAGAATCAGATTGCTCATTTCCGAGCCAAGTTTACATAATATCTCATTCGCGCGCTCGCGGGGGATCTCTCGATGCTGAAACAGCTCCGCCGCGCGGCGCGCCTGCTCCACGAGCATCGGCAGGCCGCCCTCGCAGGGGAGGCCCAATCGCTCCGCTTCGAGCAAAAGCGCCGTCCGCGCGGGGTTGTAGACGAGGTCGAGCACGCACCGCAGCTGCGGCAGCCGCGCAAGGTCGACCAGACATTCGCCGTTCTTCGGGTACATCCCGACCGGCGTCGCGTTGACCAGCAGCACGGCGTCCGCGTGGCGATATAGGTTTACATAATTATTTTCGCCCTGACGGGAGACGGTGACCGTCTGCATCCCCGCCGCCGTCAGCACCGCGCGGACGGTCGCCGCTGCGCCGCCGCTGCCGAGCACGAGCGCAGTCTCGCCCGTCTGCGGCGTAAAATTGCGGCGCAGCAGCCACGAAAAGCCGTCAAAGTCGGTGTTGTCCCCGCAGAGCGTGCCGTCCGCGCGGGGCACAAGCGTGTTGACCGCGCCGATGGCCCGCGCCGCCGGAGACAGGGCAGCGCAGTAGGGCAGGACGGCCTTTTTGTATGGTATCGTGACGTTCAGGCCGTCAAAATCGCTGCGGCGCAGGAACTCGTCCAGCCCCTCCGGCGCGACCTCGAACAGCCGGTAGTCCGGATCGCCGAGCAGCGCGTGCAGGCGGGGCGAATAGCTGTGCCGCAGCGACGCGCCGAGCAGCCCGTTCATGCTTCCTCCTGCCGTTTGCGGCTGAGGGCGAAGATGGTCCGGTACAGCTCCCGCAGGTCGCCGCGCAGCGCCTCCGGCGCATTCGCGCAGACGGCGGCCAACACGGACTCCTCCCGCGCGGGCTGGAAAACCGGCAGCCCCTCGGCGGCCTTTACCGCCGCAATCTGCGCGGAAAGCGCCATGCGCCGCACGAACAGCGCCGAAAGCTGCCGGTCGATTTCGTCAATTTCGTTTCGTAATGCTACAAGCTCCATGGGCATCCTCCAAAAGTACATCCATGATTCCGATTGCCGCCGCCGCCTCCACGCAGGGCACGGCGCGCGGGACGATGCACGGGTCGTGCCGCCCGCGCAGCTCCAAGCGGACGCTCGCGCCGTCGGGCAGGGAAACGCTCTCCTGCGGCGCGGCGATCGACGGCGTGGGCTTGCATTCGACGGAAAACAGCACCGGCATCCCGCTGGAAAGTCCGCCGAGAATGCCGCCCGCGTGGTTCGTCCGCGTGCGGATGGCGCCGCCGTCGCAGTAAAACGGATCGTTGTAGGCGCTCCCGCGCTGCTCGGCGCAGGACGCGCCGAAGCGCACGCCCTTGACGGCGGGAATCGCGAACAGCAGCTGCGACAGCCGCCCCTCCAACCCGCCGAAGAGCGGTTCGCCGAGACCGGCGGAGAGACCTGTTATAGCGCATTCGATACTGCCGCCGACGCTGTCGCCCGCCTCCCGCGCCAGCGCAATCTGGCGCAGCATGTCCGCCTCGGCCTCGCGCCGCAGGACAGCAATTTTCCCCGCGCGGTCGGGAAGCTCCGGCGCGAGCGGGTCGAAGGCGCGGTCGTGCGCCGTGCCGATTTGCAGCGCGTGCGCATCGATGCGGACGCCCTGCGCCTCCAGCCATTGCAGGCACAGCCCGCCCGCAATGCACAGCGCCGCCGTCATCCGGCCGGAAAAGACCCCGCCGCCGGACGGAATCGCGCCGTATTTGACGTAGGCCGGATAGTCGGCATGCGAGGGGCGCGGAATTTGGTTTCCGTAATCCTGCGGACGAACGTCCGTATTCAAAATTTCCGCCCGCAGCGGCTGCCCGTCCGTCCGGCCCTCGGTCAGACCGCCGGAAAAGACGGGGACGTCGGCCTCTGCGCGGGCGGTGGTGTGCGCGCCCTGCCCGGGGCGGCGGCGGTCAAGAAAGCACTGTAACGCGGCTATATCCGGCGCGAAGCCCGCAGGAAAGCCCGCCAGCTCCATGCCGACCGACGCGCCGTGCGACTGCCCGAACAGGCGCAGGCGCAGCACGCTGCCAAACCAGTCGTTCATTGGGATTCCTCCAGCTGTGTCCAGAATTGCGGATAGGATTTTTCGACGCACTGTGCGCCTTCAAGCGTGAGCGGCGCGGCGCATTGGCAGGCCAGCAGCGCCGCCGCCATGGCGATGCGATGGTCGCCGCAGGCGCTGACCGTCCCGCCGCGCAGTAGGCGGCCGCCGCGAATGACGAGACAGTCGCCCTGCACCGCCGCCTCGCCGCCGAGGGCGCGGAGCATCGCCGCCAGCACGGCGGGGCGGTCGCTCTCCTTCCAGCGCAGCCGCGCCACGCCGAACAGGCGCGTTTCGCCCTCGGCGGCGGCAGCGACGGCGGCCAGCGGCGGCAGCAGATCGGGGTAGCCCTCGAGCGTCGCGCGGATGCCGTGCAACCGCTGCGGAGCGACGGTAACCGCGCCGTCCCGCGTCTCGACCGACGCGCCGAAGCGCGTCAGCAGGGTCAGAATCTCCCGATCCGGCTGCCGCGAGGCGAGGTCGAGGCCAGTCACCGTGACCGGCGCGGAAATCGCGCCCGCGCAGAGCAGCGCCGCCGCGCCCGACCAGTCGCCGTGCGCCGTCAGGGGCTGCTGTGGTGCGTGGAAGCGCTGGTCGGCCAGCAGGCAGAAGCCGTCCGGCGTCGCGCCCCAGACCACGCCGAAGCGCAGGAGCACCTCTGTTGTCAATGTAATATAATCTGCCGACACGACCGGCGGCAGCACCGTCAGGCCGATCTCATTTCCGAGCAGCGGCAGCGCCATCAGCAGGCCGCTGACGAACTGCGACGAGACGGCGCCGTCGATGGTAAAGCGGATGTGGCCCCGCCGCAGCCGCCCGCGCAGCAGCAGCCGCCCGTCCGGCAGCTCGGCGAGCCTGCACCCGTGCGATTCCAGCAGGGCGGCCAGCGGCGCAATGGGGCGCTCGGCCAGCCGCGCGCTGCGCCGGAACTCCGTTTCCACGCCCAGCGCCGCCGCCAGCGGCAGCAAAAAGCGCAGCACCGCGCCGCTCTCGCCGCAGTCAATTGCCGCCGTCCTCGGCGGCGCCGTGAGCGGCGTGACGGCAAAGCCCTCCGCCGTCCGGACGATCGACGCGCCCAGCGCCGAAAGCCCCGCGCTCATCTGCAGAATGTCCTGCGAGACGGCGGGGCAGAGAATTGTCGTTGGCGCGTCGGCCAGCGCGGCGCACAGCAGCAGCCGCTGCGCCTCGGATTTGGACGGCGGCGCGGCAAAGCGCCCGCCGATCCGCTGCGGTAGGATTCTGTTCATAAGCACCTGCCGAAAATTTCTTCCAGAGCGTCCGCCGGAACGGCGCGCAGCACGCAGCCGCCGATTTTTTCCGGCACGACGAGCGTCACGGTGTCCCCGCGCCGCTTCTTGTCCCGCAGCGCGGCCTGCGCCAGCGCGTGCGCGGAGAATTCCGTCCGCGTGGGCAGCCCCAGCCGCTCGAGCAGCGCGCAGATTCGCGCCGCGTCGCGGCTGAACGCCCGCGCCACTCCGGCAAGGCCGATGGCCACGGCCTCCCCGTGCAGGACGCGGTAGCCGCTGCACGCCTCCACGGCGTGGCCAAGCGTGTGCCCGAGGTTCAACAGCTGCCGCTCGCCGCGGTCGAATTCGTCGCGGCTGAGCACGGCGCTCTTGCGCCGCAGGCAGGCGGCAACCGTCTCCTCCGGCGCGGCTGTGCCCGCCTCGAGCCGCGCAAAGAGCGGCGGGTCGAACAGCACCGCCGTCTTAACGGCCTCGGCCCAGCCCGCGCGCAGCTGGCGCGGCGGCAGTGTCCGCAGCGCCGCCGTGTCGCACACGACCAGCGCGGGCTGATGGAACGCGCCCGCCAGATTCTTCCCCGCGGGCAGATCGATGGCGGTCTTGCCGCCGATGGACGCGTCGAGCATTGCCAGCAGCGTCGTCGGCACGTTGACCAGCCGCAGGCCGCGCAGATACGTCGCCGCCGCAAAGCCCGCAAGATCGCTCACCACCCCGCCGCCGAGGGCGAGGACGGTGTCACTGCGGGTCAGGGGCGAAAAGCGCTCCAATAAGCTTACATAATATTCTGCTGATTTGGTCTGCTCTCCCGCCGGAAGGACGGCGGTCTCCACGGCAAAGCCGCCGCGCTCTAAGGCCTGCGCCGCGCGGTCGAGATACAGCGGCGCGACGGTTGCATCCGTCACGACCATCACGCGGCCTGCCGCAGGCAGCGCCCGCAGCAGCTCGCCCAGCCGGTCGAGCAGTCCCTCGCCGACGAGCGCCTCGTAGGGCGGCGTCAGCGCGACCGGAATGCGCTCGGTCATGCCAGCGCCTCCCGCACGCGGCGCAGCCGCTGCGCCAGCGCGGCAAAGTCCTCCGGCAGTATCGCCTGCGGCGCGTCGCACCGCGCCGTCAGCGGGTCCGGATGCACCTCGAGCATCACGCCGTCGGCGCCTGCGGCGGCTGCCGCCAGCGCCATCGACGGAACGAGCCGCGCCTGCCCCACGGCGTGGCACGGATCGACGAGCACCGGCAGATGCGACAGCTCCCGCAGCAGCGGCACGGCGCTCAGATCGAGCGTGCCGCGCACGGAAGGCTCAAAGGTGCGGATGCCGCGCTCGCAGAGCACGACCTGCGCGTTGCCCGCGCTGAGCAGGTACTCCGCGCTCAGCAGCAGTTCGCGCAGCGTGCAGCCCATGCCGCGCTTGAGCAGCACCGGCTTGCCGCAGCCGCCCAGCTCGCGCAGCAGGGCGTAGTTCTGCATGTTGCGCGCGCCAACTTGTAACATGTCCATCGACCCCAGCAGCTCCAGCTCGCGCGGGTCGAGAATTTCCGTTACGACGGGCAGTCCCGTCTCCTGCCGCGCCAGCTCCAGAAGCCGCACGCCCTCGCGCCCCAGCCCCTGAAATTCATACGGCGAGGTGCGCGGCTTGAACGCGCCGCCGCGCAGGATATCCGCGCCCGCCGCCTTGACTGCGCGGGCCGCAGCCAGCAGCTGCGCCTCGCTCTCCACGGCGCACGGCCCGGCGATCAACGTCAGCTTTCCGCCGCCGATTTTCGCCGCGCCGACGCGGACGCACGTCGTCTCCTGCCCCTCCGCGCGGGAGGACAGCAGCGGCGCCTCCGCGCCGCGATCCACCGCCAGCACACACGGCTCGTGCGCCAGCACGTCCGCGTCCAGCGCGGCGCAGTCTCCCGTTACCCGCAGCTCGGCGCCTTCCTGCGCGACCGCGAGCCCGTGCGCGGCCAGCGCCGTTTTCAGCGCCGCGACCTGCTCCGGTGCGGCGGCCTGTTTTAACACGATTCTCATACGTTACAATCTCCTTGAAAAAACCGCCGCACGGGAAAAGCTCGTGCAGCGGTTTTTTGCAGTGCTTCCCCTTGAGTTTATCACGCAAGAGGTCAGTTTTCAAGAGGCTTTTGCGAAAGCGGGCGGATTTTCTGCCGATAAAGGGTAATCATCAGCACAACGGAAAGCAGCACCGACACGACCTCTGCGATCGGGTAGGACAGCCAGACCGCGTCGATGTTCCCGCTCAGCGAGAGCAGGTATGCCGCCGGAATCAGCACCAGCAGCTGCCGCGAGATGGACACGATCATGCTGTAGATGCTGCGGTCGAGTGCCTGGAATACGCCGCTGCACATGATGCTCATGCCCGCCGGAATGAACGGCAGGCACAGAATCCGAAGCGCGGGAATGCCGATGGTTCGCATGAGCGGGTCGGGATTGAAAATGCCCAGCAGCGTTTCGGGAATCAGCAGGAATACCGTCATGCCGATCGCCATCAGCGTGCAGGAGTAGGTGATGCCCCAGCGCAGGACGGCGGTGATGCGTTCGGGCTTGCGCGCGCCATAGTTGAACGCGGAAATGGCCAGCACGGCGTTGTTGATGCCGAACACCGGCATGAATACGAAGCTCTGCAACTTAAAGTAGGCGCCGAACACGCTGATGCCCGCCTCGCCGAGGCCGGGGGAGACGGCATTGAAGCGGCCGAGGACGCGGTTAAAGCAGTAGGTCATGATCGAGCCGATGGCGACCATGATCATCGACGGAATACCGATGCCCAGAATGCGGCCGATCATGTGCCGGTCGGGGCGGAAGCCGCGCAGATGCAGCTGCACGTCGGTGTTCTTCTTCCGGTTCAGGATCACCGCAAGGATAAACGCGACGATCTGGCCGAGCACCGTCGCCACGGCGGCGCCCATGACCTCCATCCGCGGCAGGCCGAAGTAGCCGAAGATCAGAATCGGGTCAAGAATGATGTTGATGATCGCGCCGGTGCCCTGCGTGACGAGCGTATAGGCCGTGCGGCCCGTGGATTGCAGCAGCCGCTCGAACAGAATCTCGCCGAAAATACCGAACGAAACGATGCAGATCACGCGGATGTACTGGATGCCGTACTGCACCGTCGCCTCAACCTGCGTCAGCGAGCGCATATACGGCTCCGCGCCGAAGATGCCGAACAGCACGCACAGCAGCGAGCCGCACAGCGAGAGGAACAGGCCGTTGAGCGCGGAGGAATTGACCTGCTCCGCATTCTTTTCGCCCAGACCGCGCGAAAGCAGCGCGTTGACGCCGACGGCGACGCCCGTGGAGATGCCGATCATGATATTCTGCACCGGGAAGGCCAGCGAAACGGCGTTGAGCGCGTCGTTGTTCAGGTCGGAGATGCGGGAAACGAACATGCTGTCAACCACGTTGTACAGCGCCTGCACCAGCATTGACAGCGCCATCGGCAGCGCCATGCCCAACAGCAGCCTGCCGATGGGCTTGACGCCCATTTTGTTTTCTTTCAGACTCATCTTTTCATCAATCACTTTCCTATATTATCACAGCATATTATTATATAGGAAGGGCAGTACAAAAGCAACAGGCAAAACTGACAAACTAACGGTTCCCCTTCGGGCCGGAATGTGCTATACTGTACGTATCCCAAAAGCGAAGGAGCGATGATTATGACTACCGACCAGCTCAGCGCGCTGCTGCAGGCCGATCCGGCCGCCGTGCTGGAAAATGACCGGCGCTGCTACGAGCGGCAGATCGTGCGGGCGGCGGATCTGATTGCCGCCAATGCCGCGCACCGTCCCGTCGTCCTGCTGGCAGGACCGTCTGGCTCGGGCAAGACCACGACAGCGCTGCTCATCGAGCGGGAGCTTGACCGGCGCGGCATGGAGACGCACACACTGCAGATGGACGACTTTTTCTCCGAGCTGGCGCCGGAGGAGATCGAGGCCATGCGCCAGAACCGTATCGATTTAGAGCGGCCCGACCGCGTGGATATTCCGTTTTTCCAGCAGCAGCTCGACCGCATTCTCGCGGGCGAGGAGGTGCTGCTGCCGCACTATAATTTCAAGACGAGCAAGCGCGAGTTCGACGGCCGCACGCTGCGCCGCAAGCCCGGCGAGCTTGTGATCATGGAGGGCATCCACGCGCTCAATCCCGACGTCACCGGCCACACCGACGCGACGACCCGCATCTATGTCAGCGTCCGCACCCGCATCACCGCGCACGACGGCTCGGTGCTGCATCCGTCGATGATCCGCCTGGCGCGGCGGCTGCTGCGCGACCGTACGGGGCGCGGCCGCCCGCTGACCGAGACGATTGCGATGCGCCAGCGCGTCGACCGCGGCGAGCAGCTGTACATCATGCCCTATAAGCCCAATGCGCACGTTTCCGTCGACTCGTTCCATTCCGCGGAGCTGAGCATCTACCGCCCGTGGCTGTTCGACGAGCTGACGGCGCTCACGCCGGACTATCCCGACCTTGCCGAGCTGGTCAAGGTGCTCGGCGAGCTGCCGCCCCTCTCCGAAAGCCTCCTTCCCACCGACAGCCTCCTCCGCGAATTCATCGGCGGCAGCGAGCTGCCATATTAAATCAACCCGCTCGCAGGGTGGTTTGTGCTAAAATCGATACTGCCTGCACGCGGGCGCTTGATGAGCGCCCCTACGGCACATAACGAGACTGCCTGCACCGGCGGGCTGAGGGCAGCCTGCCCTACGGGCGGATTTCGACAGTGCCTGCCAGAAATAAACACCCCCGCGCTTCGCTTGATTGCGGAGTGCGGGGGTGTTTTTTAGAAGCGGAAGTAGATGAAGGGATTGTACGACGAGCTGAGGATATAGACGATGCAGACGGCGAGCAGGGCGAGGGCTGCGAGGTTGGAGACGAGCAGATACCGGCTGCTGCTGCGCTCCTTCGGCAGCAGCGGCAGGCAGCAGATCATGCCGAGCGGCAGATAAACCATCGAACTGAGCAGCGAGACGTCGGCTGCGGCGGCAGCGCGCCAGTTTGTCGCGTGCGGGACGAACATCATTTTCAGCGTGTGCCCCAGCGCGGCGAAGTCCGTCATGTTGAACAGCACCCAGCCGACCAGCAGGAAGAAGGCCGTGCACAGCCACCGCACGAGCTTCGGCAGCCGCGCAAGGAGCTTGCCAAAAAACAGCTTTTCCGCCAGCAGCAGCACGCCGTAGTACAGGCCCCACAGCAGGAAATTCCACTGCGCGCCGTGCCAGAAGCCGGTCAGCGCCCAGACAATCAGCAGATTCAGCACCCAGCGCCATTTTTTTGTGCGGTTGCCGCCGAGCGGGATGTAGACATAGTCGCGGAACCACGACGACAGCGAAATATGCCACCGCCGCCAGAACTCCGTGACCGACAGCGCGGTATAGGGATGGTCGAAGTTCTCAAGGAAATGGAAGCCGAACATCCGCCCGAGGCCGATGGCCATGTCGCTGTAGCCGGAGAAGTCGAAATAGATTTGCAGCGCGTAGGCCAGCGCGGCGACCCAGTACAGCGCGGTGCCGTAGACGGCGCTGTCACCGGCGTAGATCGTGCGGGCGACCAGCGCGATATGGTTGGCCAGAATGACCTTTTTCGCAAGGCCGACAATAAAGCGGCGCAGTCCGGCGGCAACCTCGTCGAGCGATTCGTGCCGCTCGCGGATTTCCTGCTCGACCGTCTCATAGCGGACGATCGGTCCGGCGATGAGCTGCGGGAAGAAGCTGACATACAGCAGCAGATAGAAGAAATTGCGCTGCACCTGAATCTTTCCGCGGTAAAGATCGATCACATAGGAGAGGATCTGGAAGGTGTAAAAGCTGATGCCGATGGGCAGCGTCAGCCGCGCCAGCGGGGCTGTGCCGAACAGGGCCGTCAGCTGGTCTGAGAAAAAGTTCAGGTATTTGAACACAAACAGATTGCCCACCAGCACGAGCACCGTCACGGTTAAAATCAGCCTGCGCCGCCGGCAGCGCTCCATCAGAAGGCCGCCGAGATAGGCTGCCAGCGTCGCCGCCAGCATCAGCAGCAGAAAGCGCGGCTCGCCCCACGAATAAAACACCAGCGAAAACAGCAGCAGCACCGTGTTGCGGTAGACGCGGTTTTTGCACAGATAGTAGGCCAGCACGACCAGCGGCAGGAAGGCGAAAACAAATGTAGTACTGCTAAAAACCATGCTCAGCCCTCCAGAATGAAGTCGTCCGTGTTAAAGAAATCGATGCTGCCGATCAGCAGGACGGTGTCGATGCCGTTTTTCTGCAAATAGTCCCCGAGCGAGAACTCCTCGCCCATGTACGGGCTGTAATAGCGCAGATCGACGGCGTAGGTCTTCTGAAAATGCGTGGCCAGTAGCTTGATCACGGCGTTGTCATACGACTCGCCGCGGATCAGCAGATTGGAGCGGTCGGCGCGATGGGTGTCAAACACGACCTCGCCGTCGTCGTTGCCGTAGACGCTGGCGTAGTTGAGTATATAGCCGTCTGCAAGGGGATTGCCGTTCTGGTTGCCGTAATCCGCCGCAGGGCTGCCGTTGACCGTGATGTCCATCGCCGGAAAATTGAAGCGATAGACGGTCATCGGCTCATAGAAGCCCTCCAGACCCGTTGCGGCGGCCTTGGAGCCGGAGAACTGGCCGAGCGTCTCGGTCGCGTAGGGCGCCAGCGGCCCGTCGCCGCAGCCGAGAAGGTCCAGAAGCTCGCAGTAGGCAAGATAGGAACCCCTGTAGCACCAGTGGTGATCTGTCCGATAGTAGCGCTCGGCGAAGGTCGCAAAGTCCGGAATTTCATAGGTACCCATCCGCTCGGCGGGCAGCGTGAGCTGGGAAAACAGCACGTCGTCGGCATGCAGGCGCACGCCGGTCTCAAAATTGAGATCAGAATCCCGCTCGATGTAATATACATAAAAGTCCGTTTCGGGATGCGCGGCGAAGGCGGCGTTGAGATTGGCCGCCCGCGCGTCCAGCTCGTCCTGCAGCTCGTCCGGCGTGCGCGGCGAGAAGACCAGATAGTCCGAAAACAGCAGCCGGTCGCCGATGCGGTAATACCGCCCCGGCTCCACGACGGCGTTCAGCAGCGCCGTCGTCAGCGCGGACGAGGCGAGGTTATACAGCCGTTTGAACCGCTGCGAAAAGGGCAGCTGATCGCTCAGCGCGGCCTCGACGCTGCTTTGAAAGCTGCCGTCGGCATAGCTGCCCGGCGTCGGCAGCGCAATTTGGTTGGCGTACCGGTTTTCGTAGGTGTTCAGCGTCTTCGGGAAAAAGACCGTTCGCACCAGACCGAGCGTCAGGCCGCAGAGAATCAGCACGATAAAGCAGAGGTTAACGCATTTTTTCAATCGAGATTCGCCCCTTCCTGCCGCAATGGCGGCATGCTTCGGTAAGTTCCATTGTGTTCACAAGTTTGAGAATCAAAAAGCCAAGGGTGGTCAAAAAGTGTACTTTTTGACCACCTGCTGACAGCGGCTTTTCTGTGCCCTATTTTACGCGTTATTTGCAAAAAATGCAACCCTTTTTAACAATTTTCGCCGATTTTTCAGGGTGGTCAAAAAGTACACTTTTTGACCCCGCCGCAGCGGATTTTTAATCTGTGCCGTCAGGCGCACCACGATTATTCACTATTCACTAAATCGACACTGCCTGCATGCGGCGGGCTTGGGTAAGCCCGCCCTACGAACAAAACCGATACTGCCCGCGCATACTTTTTTCTCCCTTGGGCAAACTACTGCGGAGGTGAGAAAAAATGGAACGTCTGGCGGATGGAAGGTATGTCGGGGAAATTTCGGATGAGAATATTTCGGCGATTTTCGACGGCGCGGGCGATTTTATCCGCCGCGAGCTGAAAATCAAGGCGCATATTATATATGTGTACGCGCTCGACGGGCTGACCTCGGGCGGCGATATTTCGGAGTACGTCGTCAAGCCGCTGATGCAGGACGCGTTCGGCGGAACGATGCGGGAGCTTTATGAGCGGTCGCTGCACTCGACGGTCTATAACTCCGTCGCCGACCCCTGTCCGGATCTGAACACCGTGGCGAACAAGCTCGTCAACGGCTTCTGCGTCGTGTTATTTGGCGAGGACGCGATTGCCTTCGAGGACAAGACCGGCGAAAAGCGCTCGCCCTCCGCGCCGGAGGTCGAAAACACCGTCAAAGGGCCGAAGGACGCATTCACCGAAACCGTCCGCACGAACACGAGCCTCCTGCGGCGGCACCTGCGCACGCCCGCACTGCGGCTCTACGAAACCAAGGTCGGACGGCGCAGTCTGACGAACGTCACCGTGGCGTATATCGACGGGCTGACCGACCCCGCGCTCGTCGAGCGCATGAAGGCGCGGCTGGACGAAATCGACATCGACGGCATGGTTTCGCCCGCCTCGGTCGAGGAGTACGTCACCGGCTCGCGCCCGACGGCTTTTCCCTTGTTACAATACACTGAGCGCACCGATCGCTTCGCGCAGGGTCTGCTTGACGGGCGCGTCGGCCTGCTCGTCGACGGGCTGCCGCAGGGCTATCTCGCGCCGGTCGACCTCGGCTATCTCATGACCGCGGCGGAGGATCGCGGCGTGAATTATCTGACCGCCACGGCCACGCGGCTGATCCGCTACGCCGCGCTGCTGATCGGCCTGTTCCTCCCTGCGCTGTATGTTGCGATGGCGGCGTACCATCCGGAGATGCTGCCCACGCTCCTGCTGGAATCGATCATTGAAAGCAAGCATTCCGTGCCGTTTCCGACGATTTTCGAGATTCTGGGGCTGCTGGCGGCCTTTGAGCTGCTGCGCGAGGCGAGCATCGCCCTGCCGCAGCCCATCGGCCAGAGCCTGTCTATCATCGGCGGCCTCGTCGTCGGCACGGCGGCGGTGGAGGCAAAATTCGTCTCGCCCGCCGCGCTTATCGTCGTTGCGGCAGCGGGCATTTGCGGCTTTGCGCAGCCCGCGCGGGGGCTGGCCGACGCACTGCGGCTGTGGCGCTTTGCGCTGGCGGTGTTGGCCAGCCTCGGCGGCCTGTTCGGCGTGACGCTCGGTGCGCTGTGCCTGCTGGTGCACCTTGCGGGGCTGGAATCGATGGGCGAGAGCTACCTCGCGCCCTTTTCCGGTGTCACCGGCGGGAAAACCCTCCTTCGCCGCCGCCTGATCCAAGAAAAATACCGCGCCCCTCAGTTCCGCACGCTCGACGAAAGAAATCAAAAATAGACCGGCTGACGACAAGCACAAGCCGCCCCTATACTGCCTGCACACGGGGCATCGGGGGCGCGGCCCGTAAAAATGCGTTCCCTATCCTACTATGATAAAGAGGTTGTGATCCAATGAAATGGCTCCCCACGGTGCTGCTGGCGGCGGCGCTGACGATGGTGTTCGGCCTACCCTTCCGCGAATACGACACGGCGCAGCTCCTGCCGATCCGCACCTTACAGGTCGAAAAAACGAAAAACGGCGTGCATATCCGGAGCGACGCGGGGGAGGGAAGCGGAAAAACATGGGCCGCCGCGGTCGAAAATCTGCGCAATAATGCGGCGGGCGACGTGTTTTTCGGCACCGCCGAGCAAATCGTCTTCTGTGGCTGCCCGGTCGACCGCGCCGCGATCACGGACGGCGTGCTGCGCCCTGCCGCGCAGGTCTATTTTGCCCAAAAAATGCAGGACAACGATGCGCTGAACGAATTCTATTCCGCCCACCGGAGCGGGCTGGACGTGGCGGCGCTGAGGGCGCGGTATGCGTAGCCGCCAGCTCTGCGCGACGGCGCTGTGCGCCTTCTCCGTTCCAGCGATCGTCCTGCTGCCGCGCGTCGGCTGGCTCTGGACGGGTCTGACATGCCTGATTGCTGCCGCGCTCGTCTTTCTCCTGCGTTTTCTGCGCGCGGGGGCGAACCCCGCCGAAAGTGCAGCCAAAACGCTCGGCGGCAGGATCGTGCTCTGGGCGCTCTGGGCGTGGAATTTGCTGCTGCTCGGCGCGGGGGCGCGGCTGCTTTGCGGGATTTATCCGGGCGGCGGCGCGGTCGTCGGCCTGCTGCTCCTGCTCCTCGCGGCCTATGCGGCGGGCAAGGGCGTGTCGACCGTCCTGCGCGTCAGCAGCGTCAGCTTTTTCTTCCTGACCGCCTTGTTCGCTGTCCTCTACGCCTTCGCGCTGCCGCAGCTCCGCGCCGAGTGGCTCCGGCCGGTCACGCGCGCCGATTGGACGCTCCTGCCGTGGGCGCTCGTGCCGCTGACGGCCGTCTGGCTGGCGCAGGGGCGGACGAAGCCGCTCGGCTGGTGCATCGGCGGCGGCCTTCTCGCCGTCCTCGCCGCGCTCATCACGGCGGGCAGCCTCTCGCCGCAGGTGGCGGGCGGCCTTGCCTTCCCCTTCTACGACGCGGCGAAAAGTGTCAGCATCCTCGGCGCGATGGAGCGGCTCGAGCCGCTGGCGTCCGCCGCCCTGACGGCGGGCGGCTTCAGCCTGCTCGGCCTTCTGTGCGCGGTGAATCAGGAGCTGTGGCGCGTGCTGGCGCCCGGCGGGCCGCGCTGGCCCGCGCCGCTGAATTTTGCTGCGGGCGGCACCTGCCTCTGGCTGAGCGCCGCAATCCCCGCCGCCGTGACGGCCATCGGAAGCACAATATTTTGGGGCATCGTCCCAATTTGGCTACTATGGATTGAAAATCAAAAAAATTTGAGAAAAATCCAAAAAAAGTGTTGACAAATCCGGATTTCCTTGCTAGAATATTCAAGCAAATTCGGAACGGCCTTCCGGAGCTTCAAAAACTTGAAAAAAGTCGAAAAAAGTTCTTGACAAAAGCAGTTCTGAATGCTACAATGTAAAAGATGCGCCACGGCGGAGGGAAAAACCTGATGAACCTGTGGAACAGCTTTTTCAATAGGCTGCGGATGCAGCGGTGTACCTTGTAAATTAAACAACGAGAAACATGAACGAAACACCTTGAGCAAATGATTGTAAAAAAAACAATTGAGTTGTTCAGAAATGATGTCAGTGTAAGAATGTGAAAGCATTGAGTACTGAGATTGTGAAGAA